>NZ_JBFAYF010000005.1:0-275914 GCF_040681165.1 Actinoplanes sp. NPDC051851
GAATCGGTGCACGCCCAGTTCGACAAACTCCTCGACACCACCGGCAGATCACTGCCGAAAGTGGCCGCCTACCTCGACGACGCCCGCGCCGACCTGCTCGCCTTCACCGCCTTCCCACAGCAGATCTGGCGCCAGATCTGGTCCAACAACCCCAACGAACGCCTGAACAAAGAGATCCGCCGCCGCACCGACGTCGTCGGGATCTTCCCCGACCGCGACGCCGTCATCCGCCTCGTCGGCGCCGTCCTGGCCGAACAACACGACGAATGGACCGAAGGCCGCCGCTACTTCGCCCTCGACGTCCTCAAACAAGCTCGCAAGATGCCAGCCGAAACCACCGCCACACCAGCTGACCCGCCCGCACTGGAGACCGCCGCATGACCCACCCGACCGGCGACCCCGCCATCCCCGACCCCGCCGAACGCGAACGGCGCAACGCCGCCCTGCACACCGACAACATCGAGACCGGCTTCTTCAACGACAACGGCCGGCCCACACCCTGGCCCGACGACATCGACCAATGGCGACCCGAAACCGGTGAGCCCGTCACCGTCCAACCCGGCGAACAGCCCTTCTAACCAGCACAACTCGAAAGATCAGCCGTTACACCACTTCCGGGGACTTGACCTCTGCTCCTGCCGCTGGCATGTAACCAGCAGCAACGCCGGGTCGTCGATCAGTTGCGGGCTAACGCGGCGGTCGTCGTGCAGGGGCCTCCGGGAACGGGCAAGACCCACACGATCGCGAACCTGATCAGTGCCCTGCTCGCTGAGGGGCTACGGGTGCTGGTGTCCAGCAGGAACCCGCATCCGCTGCGGGTGATCCACGGCTTGCTGCCCGACGGCATCCGCCGGCTGTCGGTACTGGCGCCGGGCACATCCGTGGAGGATCGCAAGGATCTTGACCGGACCCTGGTCGCCTTGACCGAGCACGCCTCGGTGGCCGACGAGGACGTCCTGCGCAAGGAGATCGAAAGTCTGCGGCTACGCCGTGCCAACTTACATCAGCAATGGGACACGGCCACCGCCGACCTGGGCGAGGTCCGCGCGGAGGAATTTCGGACGGTACCTTCCTCCATCGACGGCTACCGGGGCACACCGGCCCAGCTCATCGCGTTGGTCGAACAAGGCCGTGCCACACACGACTGGATCGTTGCACTGCCCGACAACGCTGCCGCTGCCGCTGCGTTGACCGGTGACGAGGCCACGGAGTTGCTGAGTTGGCTGCGCGCCGGCTACGAGACGGCCGCCGACGACGAGGTACCCGATCCCGCCGTGCTCACGGATCCGCGGACCATGAACCGGGCGGTACGAGCGATCACCGAGGCGCACCGCGTTTTCGGGGCCGACTTCGACGAGGCGGCGACGCTGATGGGAGGGCTCAGCGGCCCGGCGTTGCGGGAGATCACCGCTAGTGTGGATGCCGCCGCGGACGCATTGGGCGCGTGCGGGTTGCAGGAGACCATCAGTTCCTGGGAACGCGACGATTGGCGCACGAGGGCAGCGTCCGATCTGCTGCACCATCGCAACAGCGCGTCGTGGGCCACGCTGACGGCGGCGTTCGAGCAGATCAGCCCGGTGCTACAGGCGGCGGCCTCGGCCGGCGACCGGGACGTGGATTGGGCGCCCGGCCTGACCGAGGCCGACTACGCGCGGCTGCTGAGGCAGGCCAAACGGCTGCGTAACTATCTGCAGGGCAACCGGCGTGTGCGGCGGCTGCTGCCCTCACCCGAACAGGTGCAGGCCGCCGAGTTGTTGACCTCCTGCACCGTGGCCGGCCTGCCGCCCACGACGCTGGCGCAGTTGCGCACCTTGATCGCCGCGTTGCAATCCGAGGGCGCGTGCGCGGCCGCGCTGGAGATGTGTCAGGCCATGATGATTCCCGTCCGGACGGGGACGCGGCGGCTGCAGCTGGCCCAGTTACAGGACGTCAAGATCGGTCTGGACGCGGTCGGCCGGTTGGCGACCGCTCGGCGCCGGATCGAGCAGGCCCTGCAACGGCCGGACTCGCGGTACCTGGTCTCCTCGCCGGCGCGATGGGACCTGATCGTCCGGCTCGTGCGTAATTCCTCACGCGTGGTGGTGGCAGAACAGTTCACCCGCCTTCTGGATCAGCTGCTGCAGACCCTGACCGATACCGCCGCGTCGCTGCGGCCGGGACCGCTGGCCCAGCGGCTGTTCACCGCCGTCGCTGACCGCGATGCCGACGCCTACGCGGGCGCCTACGCCGATGTCGTGCGTGCCCACCACGAGCAGCAGGCACGCATCCGCTGCGAGGAGCTGCTGAACCGGCTCGCCGGCGGATGCCCGGACCTGGCCGAGCTCCTGCGCCTGACCGCGGAGGACCCGGCGTGGGACCGGCGGCTGCCGGCGATACAGCCGGCGTGGGACTGGGCGCGCGCTGCCGCGCAGGTAGGACAGCGCGATGCTGCCCTGCGGGAGCAGCAGTATCAGCACCGTCTTGACCAGATCGAGCAGCAGTGGCTGCGCGCCACGGAGGACCTCGCCGGCAAGGAGGCGCTGCTGCGCTTCAAGGTACGCACCGGGCTACCGCATTGGCAGGCGTTGCAGGCATTCGGTACCGCGGTCGCCCGGTTCGGCAAGACCGGCGGAAAGTACAAGGCCGAGCGTCTCAAGGATCTGCGCTCCGCCATGCGCGACGCCATCCCTGTCATCCCCGCTCTGCTGATGCCCACCGCGGAAGTCGCCAACACCATTCCAGCCGAGGCAGACGCCTTCGACGTCGTGATCGTCGACGAGGCGAGCCAGGTAACGGTGGACGGGGCCTTCATGTTGTGGCTCGCACCCCGCGCCGTGATCGTCGGCGACCACAAGCAGTGCACACCGGGTCATCCTCCCGAGACGCTGCCGGTTTACTGGCGTATGGCCAGGGAATATCTGCCGGAGGTACCCGACCATCTGCGCCGGGGCTTCGGGCCGGACTCCAACCTCTACGAACTCATGTCCACCCAGTTGATGGGCCTGGTCCGGCTGGAAGAGCATTTCCGGTGCATGCCCGAGATCATCGGCTGGTCGTCGCACGAGTTCTACGAAGGAAGGCTGCAACCGCTGCGGCAGTTCGGAGCCGACCGACTCGACCCCTTCGTCGTGGTGCCCGTACACGAGCCCATCGTCGATGGGCTGAGCACGACACTGCAGAACCACACCGAAGCAGCGAAGATCGTCGACGAGATCCGTAAAATGGCCGACGACCCGCGCTATCGGACGAAGTCCATCGGCGTCATCGTCATGTACGCCTCCCGCAGCCATCTCACGCTCGTCAACCGCCTCGTCGAAGACGGCATCGACAAGCCGACCCGCGACCGTCACCGGATCCGGGTCGGTGATCCCGCCGCGTTCCAAGGCGACGAACGAGACGTCATCCTGCTGTCCATGGTCGTGGCGAAGCCCCCCGGCCCGGCGGCGGCACGCCAGGACCGGGAGCGGTTCAACGTGGCCGCCAGCCGCGCCCGCGACCAGCTGTGGATGTTCCTGTCCCTGCCCGATGACCAGCTCAGCCTCGCCGACCTGCGCCACTCGCTGCTGACCTACATGCGGAACCCGCCGAACCCGTTGACCCCGGACCCGCGCCTGGACGCCGCTCCCACCGACCGCCTCGTGCCGCCGTTCGGATCGCTGCTGGAACAGCAGGTCTACCTGGAGCTGCGCCGCCGCGACTTCGCCGTCGTCGCCCAGTACCCGATGCACGGCACCCCGATCGACCTGCTCGTGGTCGGTGACAACGGCCTGCTCGCTGTCGAATGCCACTCCCCCTCGCTACCGATGACCGCTGACGAGATCTCGCGGGACCTCGAACGTGAGCGTCAGCTGCTGCGCTGCGGCTGGGAGATCATCCGTATCCGTGAAAGTGATTACCTGCGCGACCCGCAGACCGCGCTCGATCCCCTCTGGGCCCGGTTGCGCGCGCGCGGCATCGGCCCTACCTCGCTGCGGCCGGCTCCCGCCGGCCGTGCAGAAACCTGGTCACCTGTCAGCGCGTCCGACCTCGACGACGAAGGAGAGATCTAATGCTGGAAGGACTCGACGGCAACGTCCTGGAAGGCATCGCGTATATCGCGTGCGGTGACGGTGACGGACTGCCGGTACGTCGCACCGGCAATGAGCTCGCGAAACTCTTGCAGCAGGCCGGGTGGCAGGACATCCCCCGCTACCAGGAACCACGCCGCACCTGGCTGACCCGGCAACTGCAGACCCGCCGCAACACTCCCGGCGCCGTCGAGGCCGTCGTGAAACGGCTCGCCGACCGCCGCGAGTACATCCACCGGAACCTTCCGCTGGCCAGCGCCCAGATCACCGAGGAACTCAACCAACTACTCACCGTTGAGGGCTTCGAAATCACCCACAACCTCGGTAAACCGGCCGTACGCCGGCTGCAGACCACACCCGGCGCACTCCCGGGCAGCGCAGCCAACACCACCCTGCACGTCGAGATGACAGACCTGGTGCAGGACCCCGCGCTCGCCGCCATCCTGCAGGACCGATTGACCGAAGCCCACATCTGCGAACGCAACGGCGCCTGGATCAGCGCCATCATCATGCTCGGCGGCCTCCTCGAAGGCGTCCTACTCGACGCCGCCTCCACCCGGCTGCCGCAACCGCAGAAACCGCCGCAGAAATGGACGTTGAACGACCTCATCGACACAGCACACCAGCAGAAATGGATCCAGCGTGACGCCCGAGTCTTCGCCCACGTGCTGCGTGACTACCGCAACCTGGTCCACCCCAACGTCCAGCGCACGTTCGGAGACCCGCCGGACAAGGACACCCTGAGCATGTGCTGGCCCGTCGTCAACGCCGCCCTCAACGACCTCGCCGCTACCGCCCCGCACGCCGCCTGATCGCACCCGGCTGTGACCCTCTGCAACAGGGCGGATCTTCGAGTCGAAGATCTAGGGAGGTTGGCCTTCTATGCCGCAACTAGACGGCTACCGCCGGATCCAGTGAGGCTCACAAATAGCCTTGCCAATTAGTGTTGGGGCCCTGGCCCCGGTGCAGGCTCGATGCCACCCTCCGGGCTCGCTGTGGAAGCGCGGAGGCTACCGACCATGCCCGCTCTGAGCACGAGAGCGGGCATGGTCAGTGACTGCCGTAGTTGATGGTCAGGATCGACACCACGCGATGTGGCTCATCGCCAGGCCCCGTCGTGAAAACGTCGCAGTAGGCGTAGTCGGCGCGGGCCTTGCTGGTGAGTTCATAGTGGTGGACCCGTGACCAATTCTCCGCCCACGGCTTGCCGGCCTTTCCGCGCAGGATGGTGATCGACGCTACGGCAGATGGCTCGCCGGGGTTGTTGGCGAGGTGATCCCAGAACTGTTGTGCCTGCTGAATGCCGACCTTGTCGACCAGCTGGTCATAATGTCGTTTGAACTTCTTGTGCACCAGGACGCGGTAGCTGGGTTGCTGACCGGGTTTGCCGCCTGGCCTGCGCGCAGGCTGTGAAGGGTCGTACGCGCTGGACATCAGGGCTCTTCGTCGTCCGGTAACGAGGCGTCGGGACGCGGCGCGTCGTCGAAGTCGGAGATCGAGGGAGCCCCGAGCAGCACGCTGCGGCGCAGGGGGTCTTCGAGCTGTCGAGCTGTTACCCTCCAGGCGTTGACGCATTCCTCCAGGCGGCTTGGGTTCTGGTCGGCGTTTGAGACGACCAATGCCTCGTGGAGTTCTTCGACGAACTCGGTGAGATCGTCGATGTCGAACGCGCGTAGCCAGGCGAGATCTCCGAGCTCACTGACCGTGGGTAGCGTTGCGCGTCGAATAACCCCTTCTAGCCTCAGATGCACCGATGACCACTGGGCCATCGTTTCCAGCCACAGCAGGTGACTCTCGGGAAGCATCACCAGGCTGGTGCCATCTTTGTCCCGAAGACGAGCGCGTCCGGCTCGGGCTTGGCTCAGGAAGTCGACACGTTTTTGGTTCGCTAGGTCACTGGCTTGGAAGATCGTTGAAGTCATAACTCCGTCCTCCTCTTACCTAAGATAGTATGCACGATCCTGGCCGTCAATCGCCGCCGAACCTGTGCCGAGGTGACAGCAAGGTCGCGACAGGGCGGCTGGCGCGTTGCCCAGACAGAGGTGATCCGGCAAACTCGACTGGACACGCGCAGCGATGGACGGCAGTCACATCGACCGCTTCCGCTATCGGGCGAAAACCTTCCACCAGAGGTACGACGCCAGGCCGAGTGCCGCCACCGCGATCGCGATCCGTAACGGGCGCTCCGGGGTACGGCGGACCAGCGCCGGGCCGATCCAGCTGCCCAGCAGGCACCCGACGGCCATCGGCGCCACGGCGGACCAGTGCACCGGGGCGATGAACGCGTACAGGATCGCCGCGGCCAGGTTCGACGCGCCGAGGACCATGCTCTTGACCGCGTTGGTGACCGCGAGCGGCTCGACGGCGGCCACCGCCATCACCGCGAGCAGCAGCACCCCGGCGGCCGCCCCGAAGTACCCGCCGTAGATGCCGATCACGAAGACCATCAGCGGTACCGGGGGACGCCGTCCGGGGCGGCCGTACCAGCGGCGGAGGGGTTCACGGAAGAGCAGCGCCGCCGCACCGATCACGATCAGCCAGGGCACCACCCACTCGAACGCCGAGGACGTTTTCATCAGCAGGATCGCCCCGGCCAGGCCTCCCGCTACGGCGTACATGCTCAAGCTCAGGATGCGGACGGCCTGGCCGCGAAGCTCGCGCTGTGCGCCGGCGAAGGTGCCGGCCGCGGTGGAGAGCAGGGCCACCGAGTTGGTGACGTTGGCGGCGACCGGCGGGATGCCCACGGCCAGCAGGACCGGGTAGCTGACGAGTGAGGCGAGGCCGGCCATCGTTCCGGTGAGGCCGGAACCGACGCCGCCGGCGAAGAGCAGCACAGCATGATCAACGTCCACGGAGAATGACCCTAAACGGGCGATTATCCGAAAAGCGCAGCGGAAGGGATCGCTCCCAGAATCCCGGACGGCGTCACCTCTCAACTCGGCCAACCATCCGGCCGATGAACGCGACGATGAACCGCATGGACACAGCTTCCCGCTCCGGCTACGCCGTGCTCGACCCGGCGCGCCTGGCCGCCGTGGCCGCGACCGGCCTGACCGAGATACCGGACTCCCCGGTGCTCGACCGGATCACGGCGCTGGCCGCTCGCCTGGTAGGCGGACCGTTGACCCTGGTCACCCTGGTCGAGGCCGACGAGCAGTGCTTCGTCTCCCACGCGGGACCGGGCTCCGCGGGGATCTCCCGCCGTACGCCGATGAGCCACTCCTACTGCCGGTACGTCGTGGAGGGCGGCGAGTCCCTGGTGGTCGCGGACGCCCGCGAGCACCCCCTGCTGCGGGACAATCCGGCGATCGTCGACTACCGGGCGATCGCGTACCTGGGCGTGCCGGTCCGCTCCCCGGACGGCATGATCCTGGGCACGCTCTGCGCCGCCGACACCGAGCCGCGGGCCTGGTCCGAGAACGACGTGGCCCTGATGGAGGACCTGGCCGCCGCCGCCACCGCGGAGATCTCCGCCCGGATCACGGCGCACGAGGCCGCGCGGGCCGCCACCCGGCTGAAGCAGATCCTCGAGACGACCCTGGACGCGTTCGTCGCCACCGACGCCGAGGGCCGGATCACCGGCTGGAACGCCGCGGCCGAGCAGCTGTTCGGCTGGGGCGAGCTGGAGGTGCTGGGCCTGTCGTTCGCCGAGCTCGTCGTCGCGCCACGGCACCGGGAGGCGTACGCGACGAAGTCCGCCGACGGTGGCCGGGTGGAGACGCAGGCGGTGCACCGGGGTGGCCGGCAGTTCCCGATCGAGCTGGCCATGACCGAGCTGAAGCAGGCCGACGGGCTGACCCGGCACGCGTTCATCCGGGACATGACGGTCACCCGGCGGACCGAGAAGCTGCGCCGCCTGGAGTACTCGGTGGCCGGCACCCTGGCCGCCGCGCAGAGCACCGCCCAGGCCGTCGAGGAGATCGCCGCCCGGGTGGGCGAGGGCCTGACCTGGCCGTACGTCGAGTACTGGCACCTGAACCCGGAGAACACCCAGCTGATCCGGCTCGCCACGTGGTCCCGGGACGACCAGCTGACCGCCCCGATGCGCGAGATGGCCGGTTTTCCCCGGGGCGGCAGCCTGGTCGGCCAGGTGTGGGAGACCGGGAAGGCCCGGTGGATCCGAGACCTCCCCGAGTCCGGTACGCCCCGGGCCGCAGCCGCCGCCGCGGTGGGGCTGCGCACCGCGGTGGCCGTACCCGTGCGCAACGGCACCGACGTGGTCGGCGTGCTGGCCGCCTTCGACCGGCGCCGGAGCGAGTACGACCCCGAACTCCTCGCCGCCCTGGACACGGTCGCCGCGCACATCGGCGGGTACGTGCACCGTCGCCGCGCCGAGGAACTGGACCTGGAGCTGTCCCGCGCCCGCCAGGAACTGGACCGCCTCGTCTCCAACCTGAGCGACCACCTCTGGACCATCCGGGTGACCGACGGCCGGCCCCGGGTGATCTACTCCAGTCCCAACATCGCGGCCATCTACGGCGGCGTGGGCCCCGACGACGAGAACCTCGCCACGAACATGGCCGAGATCGTCCACCCGGACGACCACGCCGCCTTCGACGACTTCTCCGCCGTGCTCAGTGCCGGACAGCCGGCCCAGGTCACCTGTCGGCTGGTCGGCCGTGACCATGTCACCCGCTGGGTGTGGATCCGGGCGGTGCCGCGCGTCGAGGGCAACGATATGGTCATCGACGGCGTCTGCAGCGACATCACCGAACGCCAGGCGGACAACGCCCGGCTCCGCCAGCAGGCCGAGCTGCTCGACATCACCCCGGCGGCGGTCATCGTCCGCGATCTGGACAGCCGGATCACGTACTGGAACAAGGGCGCGCAGGCCACCTACGGCTGGACCACCGACGCGGTCCTCGGCTGCGTCAGCCACCGCCTGCTCGACACCCGGTTCCCGGTGCTGCACCCGCTGGTCGAGGCCGCGCTGGCCGAGGACGGCCGGTGGGAGGGCGAGCTCGACCACCTGCGCAGCGACGGCACCCGGATCACCGTGCTCTCCCGGCAGGTGATGCAGTACGACGAGGACGCGCAGCCGACCGCGATCCTCGAGGTCAACGTCGACATGACCGCCCGCAAGAACGCCGAGCGCCGCCTCGCCGACAGCGAGCAGCAGCTGCGCACCCAGTTCTCGCTGGCCACCGTCGGCCAGGCCACGCTCAGCCTCGACGGCACGTTCCTGCAGGTCAACCTGGCTCTCGCCGAGATGCTCGGCCGGCCGGTCGAGGAGCTGGAGGGCGCGTTCCTGGACGACGTCACGCACCCCGACGAGCGCCCGGAGAACCACCGCACCGCCGCTCGCCTCTTCACCAACGACACGCCCGCCGACCGTCAGCTGCGCCTGATGCACGCGGACGGGCGCACCGTCGACGCGGCGCTCGGTATGTGCCTGGTCCGGGACAGCGACGGTCAGCCGATCAGCTTCATCGCCGTGGTCCAGGACATCACGGCCCGTCTCGCCGCCGAACGCGAACGCGACGCCGCCGCCGGCCTCCTGGCCGACCGCAATGCCGAGCTGCAGGACACCAACGCCGCCCTGGCCGCCGCGAACGCGCTCAAGCAGGACCTGATGGGCATGCTCTCGCACGAGATCGGCACCCCGCTGACCACGATCTCCGGGTACGCCGAGGCCCTGCTCGCTCGCCCCGCCACCCTCGACCCGTCACAGGCGCGCGCCGCCGACGCCATCGCCCGCTCCGCCCGCCGCCTGGAACTGCTCCGCGGCGAGGTGCTCACCATGGTCACCCTTGACGCCGGCGAGATCCAGGCGACGCCGGAGCCGGTCGACATGGCCACCGCGATCGCCGAGGCCATGGCCACGCTCGACCTGTCGGTCCCGGTCGGCTGCCCACCCGGCATCACGGTGCTGGTCCAGCCGGGCCACCTCCAGCAGATCATCATCAACTTCTGTACGAACGCCGCCAAGTACGCCGGCGGCATCACCGCCATCTCCGTCACCGAGTCCCCGCCACTCCCCGGCACAGCGTCTCCGGCCGGGCCGTCTTCGGGCGCGGTGTCTCCGGCAGGGCACTCCTCGGGCACGGCGACGATCTCGGTCTACGACGAGGGGCCCGGCATCCCGGAACACCTGCGGCCGCAGCTCTTCGACCGTTACACCCGGGCCGCCGACACCGCCACCACGGTCATCGGCCACGGCCTGGGCCTGCACATCGTCAAGGGCCTGGCCGAGGCGAACCACGGCACCGTCGGCTGCCACCCGAACACCCCGACCGGCTCCGTCTTCACCCTGACCCTCCCCACGGCTTAGCCCTCGATGCCCCGTTCCCGCGCGACGACGACACTCGGTCGGCGCGGGGCCGGGCGGCGCGCACACACGAACGGCGTGGGCCGGGGCGGCGCGCACACGAACGGCGCCGACTGGGCCGCGGGCGCATACGAATCTCGGCGGGTGCCTGTGGGCGACTCCGCAACAGGGCGGCGGCCGGGCTCAGATACTGAAGATCTCGGTGAGGCCGGTGACCTCGATGGCCTGGCGCACCGGCGTGGACGGGTTGACGAGGGCCATCGCCAGTCCCGCGGCGGCGGCGCTGTTCCGGGCACTGACCAGGGCACCGAGCGCGTACGAGTCGATGAACGTCACCTCGGCCAGGTCCAGGCTCAGCCGCTCGCAGGAGCACTCCGCCGCGGCCGAGGCCAGGCTGTCCCGCAGCTCGTCCGCGATGTCGACGTCGAGCTCAGCCGCTCGAAGCGCCGCGTGCAGCGTCGTGCCATCACTGCTCTTCCGGTACGACACGATCCCGTTGGTCGTCATGGCGTTCGACCGTACCCATCCCGGCGACCCCCTAAGCGGACTCCGCGCCCGTCATCCGGGCTCCCGGGAGCGTGGACTCCGCGCCCGTCATCCGGGTGGCAGGGAAGGCAGGCTCCGTGCCCGTCATCCGGGTGGCCGGGAGGGTGGACTCCGTGCCCGTCATCCGGGTGGCCGGGAGACTCGTGGGGCGGCGGATGAGTCGCGGACGCGCAGCGCCGGGCTGATCACGATGCGGTGGGTGGGGCGGTCGGGTTCGTTCAGGCGGTCGAGGATCAGGCGGACGGCGGCCCGGCCGATCTCGCTGCACGGTGGGCGTACCGCGGTCAGCGCCGGACTGAACAGCCCGGCCACCTCGTCGTCGTAGGAGACCACCGACAGCGCGCCCGGCACCGCGAGCCCTCGCTCCTCGCAGCGCTGGACCAGGGCGATCGCCTCGGCGTCCGCGTGCACCAGCAGCGCCGTCGTACCCGTCGACAGGCACTGCTCCAGCACCTCGTCGAGCGCCGCCGCGCATCCCGGGTCGGGAGCGTCGGGCACCAGCGTGTCGACCGTGGTCGTCACGTCCAGCCCACACTCGGCCGCGCCCTCCAGCCAGCCCCGGCGCACGTGCGGCCCGGTAGGGCTCGGCTTCGCGAGCACCAGCCCGACCTTGCGGTGCCCGAGCCCGGCGAGGTGTCGCACGGCCATCGCGGCGCCGAGCGAGTGATCCGTGACCACCGACTCGAGGACCGCGTGGTGCGGCCCGGCCGTCGCCGTCCGCTCCACCAGCACGACCGGCATCCCGGTGTCGGCCAGCCAGTCGGTGGTCCGCGAGGCCGACGGCACGTCCATCCGCGGCGCCACGATCAGCCCCTCCACGCCCTGCTCGACCAGCCGGGCCAGCTGCGGCTGATCATCCTCGGTCACATACGACGACCCGCGCAGCACGACCCGCATCAGCATCTCGCGCGCCGCCGACTCGGCCCCGCGCGCCACCGCGGGCCAGTAGTAGTCCAGCGACGGCACCAGCATCCCGATCGCCCCGGCGTCGTCCCCGTCCGGCGGGTCGGCCGACGGCATCGGGCTGGGCAGGGCCACCCCACCGTGCACCCGTTCGACCAGTCCCTCGGCGGCGAGCTGCGCGATGTCCCGCCGGATGGTCACCGCCGCCGCGCCGAGCGTGTCGGTCAGGTCGGAGATGCGCAGCACCCCGTCCCGCTGCAGCGCCTCGAGCAACCGGGCCTTGCGGGTAGCGGCCAGCGGACCCCGCTTGTCCGAAGTGTTCACCGGTGCTCCTTCACGATCAGATCGAGCGTACCGATCGGCCCCAGCCCGCTGACGTCGATCTCCACCCGTGTCAGTCGATCACCCCACACCCCGGTCAGCCACGGATCATCCAGATCACGCACGGTCATCGTCGCGGGCACCGGCGGACTCCACGCGATCTGCGCCGCCCCCGCGCCCTCCAGCGCCGTCACCTCCGCACCCTCCGGCCCGAGCCGCACGTCTCCGGCCACGATCAGGTGCACGCGGGTGCCCGGTCCGCCCCGCTGAAGATCCCACTCGTCACGGATAGTGACCGTATCTGCGGCACGTTCCAGCCGGGCCGTCCGCCGCCAGCTCCGGACTCCCGCTTCCGGGTAGGCGTTCGCCAGTTCCACAGACATCTCCGCGTACGCCTCACGGGCCTCCGTGGCCACGTAGGAGGCGGCCCGATCACGGCCGGCCCCCTGCTCGTGCCCCCGGATCTCGGGCAGATTGTGCCACCCGCTGCGCATCGTCCAGATCTCGTAGCGTCCGGCCCCGAACGTCTGCGCCGTATAGGTCGGCCGCCCCGGATCGACCAGCACCGGGACACCGTTCAGCGCCACGACGAAGCTGCCCACGTCATTGTGGTTGTGGTGCTCGTCGTTGTGACCGCCCTTGACCGCGAGGGTGAGCCCGCCCGACGATCCGGCCTGGGATCGGGCGACGAGCACCTGCGTCGAGGGAAACCACGACTCCCGGTGCAGCCATCCCTCATCCGCCGTTCCGCCGGGGAGGGCGGTCCAGTCCGGGTCGGTGAGGGCGCGCAACAGGCGGCCCAGGCCCTGGCTCTCGTGGGCGACCGGCTCACCCGGCCGACGCTGAGCGGCCGCGTGTGCCTCGGCCGCTCGATCGCCGCTGCGCCGGGCCGCACGGTACAGCACGTGCCACGGCTGATCCGGGGACGGCTTGGCGGGCCCGTCGGCATGATTCAGATACCACGCCCCGCCGAGATGCACCCGGTGCGGAAACGCCACCGTCTCCCGTAGCCTGCCCGCGTGCTCCGCCGGCACGTGTCCGGCCGCCCAGTCGAGGAGGTCGTAGGCCTCGATGAGACGGCAGGCGCCGTTCCACCAGTAGGAGTAGCCCTCGTCGATCGCGCCGTCCTCGGGCAGCGACGCCGCATAGCGCTCCAGGCCCTCGGTGACGAGTCCCACCAGCCGGGCGCGGCGCGCCGGGTCGTCGACCAGGGAGAGCGCGGCGACCAGGACGTTGCCGTGGATCCACGGGTTCCAGTTGTGGACGTCACCGGTCAGGCCGAGCCAGTGCCAGTCCCGTCGCCGCTCGAACGGGGCGAGCACCCGCCGGTCGACCTCGTGGCGGATCCGGGAGCGCAGGCCGGGCACCCGGTCGTCGAGGAGCGGGCCGAGCAGGTGGTCGATCCAGGCCAGCTGGGCGGCGACCTCGCCGGCGCCGAGATCGAGGAACGGATCGGTGACAGTGGGCAGCACGGCGCCGTGCCGGGTGAACGTGTCGTCGTGCGCCGGCCAGCACCAGCTGCTCTGCTCGCAGAGCAGCACCGTGCCGTCGATGACCTCGTCGAGCCAGGCCGGCTCCAGGGTCGCGGCGGCCAGCACGGTCGCGCGGCTCAGGCGGGCCTGGCGGGCGAAGACGACCTGCTCGTAGCGGTCGCGGTCGCCGTCGGCGAAGTAGCGGGCGTATCCGCTGGCGAGGGGCACGGGCCAAGGCGACACGAGGTCGGCCTCGGCCCGCTCCCGCAGACCGTCGAGGGTCGCGGCGTCGAGAATCACCGGATCCCAGACCGCCCGATCGGTGGCCGGCGGCACGACTCGCGTGAGCGCCGGCGAGGGGCGTGCCGGCGTACGGCGAGCAGGCTCTGACGGGGTGGACATCCGGGCCTCCTTCACTGACGCCGTGCTGCGATCGAACCTGATCAGATCAGATCGTTTCCCGGAGCATATCCGGGCTCCGGTCCGGATGCCAGGGCGTCGAGATGCCGGTCCAGACTGGCACATTCGAGCAAAATCCCAGGTCAGATCGGCTGATAGCGGTTTTGGCGTTATCTGAGCGATGGAGACATTGACACGCTCGATTCTGAGCGTTTAACGTCGCCGAAACGATCCGTTCGCCTTGGTTCCCCTCCGATCCCATCGGAGAGTTCCGATCTTTCGGAGTGTGAAGCGTGCCTGACATCGCCTCCACCGCGCCCGACTGGTCCCGTGACGACTGCCTGCGCCTGGCCGACGACCTGCTCGGCTCCGCACTCCGCCACGCCTCCCCGGGCCACGCCCGCATCGTGCCGCCCGGCCCGCCCGGCGGTTACGGGCGGGACGTCGACGGTCTGGAGGGCTTCGCGCGGACGTTCCTGCTGGCCGGGTTCCGGATCGCCGGTGCGGAGGGGGCGGGGCTCGACGATCTCGCCGAGTGGTGTGCGACGGGCATCGCCACCGGCACCGACCCGTCCTCACCCGAGCGCTGGGTCCGCCTCGACGAGCACGGCCAGGCCAAGGTGGAGGCCGCCAGCCTCGCGCTGATCCTGGACATGACGCGGCCGTGGATCTGGGACCGCCTCGACGGGACCGTCCAGCAACGGGTGGTCGACTACCTCTCTCCCGCGGTCGGCGACCCGACGTATCCGCGGATCAACTGGGTCTGGTTCCGGCTGGTGGTGCAGACCTTCCTGCGCTCGGTCGGCGGGCCCTGGTCGGCCACCGAGATGGCGGAGGACCTCGCCACCCACGACACGTTCCGGCGGGCGGACGGCTGGCTCGCGGACGGGGCGGAGCGGTCGTTCGACCACTACACCGGCTGGGCGCTGCACCTCTACCCGGTCCTCTGGGCACGGATGGCCGGCGCGGCCGACCTCGCCGCCGATCGTCACAAGCGGGACGTCGCCGATCTCGACCGCTTCCTGCTCGACGCGACGGCGCTGGTCGGAGCGGACGGCTCGCCCCTGCTCCAGGGCCGCAGCCTGATCTACCGGTTCGCCGCGGCCGCGCCGTTCTGGGCGGGCGTGCTCGCCGAGGTCCCGTCCACCTCGCCGGGCCTGCTGCGCACCGCGGCGACCCGGATCCTGCGGCACTTCGCCGACCACGGCGTCCCCGACGAGGACGGCCTGCTCACACTCGGCTGGCACCACCGGTGGCCGCGTCTCGCCCAGTCGTACTCGGGTCCCGCCTCGCCGTACTGGGCTAGCAAGGGGTTGCTCGGCATCGCCCTGCCGGCCGATCACCCGGTGTGGACCGCGCCGGCCGAGCCGCTGCCGGTCGAGCGCGGCGACGTGCTGCGGGCGGTCCACGCGCCGGGCTGGCTGATCTCCGGCACCCGGGCCGACGGCGTGGTCCGCGTCGTCAATCACGGTACCGACCACGCCGTCGAGGGGGCGACCGGCGCGGACTCGCCGCTCTACGCCCGCCTCGGCTATTCGACCGCGACCTGCCCGGCGCTGGACGAGCCGGGCTGGACCGACCCGCTGGACCAGTCCGTGGTGCTCGTCGACGCGACCGGGCGGACCACCCATCGCAGCGGCCTGCGCACCCTGGCCACCCGGATCGACGGGACCGGGACCGCCGCGGTCGGCGTCGCCGGGTCGGCCTCCCTGGTGCACTGGGTCGACACCGAGCCGGGCGCCCCCGACCACGGTGTCGGCCGCCCCGGGCAGAGCCGGCCGGGCGCGTGGGTCACCGTCTTCTCCCTGGTGCGCGGCGCGCACGAGGTGCGGCTGAGCGAGGTGCGGCTGAGCGAGGTCCGGCCGGACGGGACCGCGCTCGGCGACGACGCGACCGGCGTACGTCTGAGAATCGGATCGTGGCCGGTGGCCGGCGACGGCCCGGCGGCGACGACCAGTTGGTCCGCGACCGCCGTGGGCGAGGGCCGCGTCTCCCGGATCGCCGCCGTCGAGCCCCGCGTGGCCGTCGCGGGGATCACCACGGCGCGCCACGACGCCGGCCCGCTCGGCGACCCGGTGCGGATCCCGTGGCTGGAGTTCCCACCGCGGCCCGGCGCCTGGACGGCCACCCTCGTCACCCTGACCACCGAGCCTGCCGGCACCACCTGGTCCGCCGGCACCACCGAGCCAGCCCGCACCACCGAGCCAGCCCGCACCACCGGGTCCGCCGGCTCCACCGACCCTGGCGGCTCCACCGAGTCCACCGGCACCACGGCACTCGCCGGCTCCACCGACCCGGCGTGCCACCTCGTGCTCGGCGCCGACGGCCCGGACCTGACCGTCCGGGTCACCTGGCCGGACGGCGCCGTCACTCACCACCGCCTCGCCATCTCCAAGGAGTCCTGATGAAACGATCTATCGCGGCCGCCGTCGGCGCCGCCACATTGTCCGCACTGCTGCTCACCGGCTGCGGCTCCGGTGACTCGTCGGGCGGCTCGGACGACAAGACGCTCACCCTGGCCGGCTGGAGCCTGGCGACGACGCCCGAGTTCAAGGTGCTCGCCGACGGCTTCCACGCGACGCACCCGGACATCACCGTCGAGCTCAAGGAGTACGACGCCAAGAACTACGACACCCAGATGGTCGCCGACCTGGCCGCGGGCAAGGCGCCGGACGTCTATGTGCAGAAGAACCTGAAGAACTTCTACACCTACCAGAGCGGCAAGCAGCTGCTCGACGTCTCCGACGTGGCCGTCACCGGAGCCTCCACCGACGCATACAAGGTGGACGGCAAGACCTGGGCGGTGCCGTACCGGCAGGACTCCTGGGTGCTCTTCTACAACAAGGCGCTCTTCGACGAGGCCAAGGTCAAGTACCCGGACGGCTCGTGGACCTGGGACGACTACGCGACCGCGGCCAAGCAGCTCACCACCGGGCTGAAGGCGGCGAACTCCAAGGCGCTCGGCGTCTACGAGCACACCTGGCAGTCCACGCTGCAGGGCTTCGCGCTCGCGCAGAGCCCCGGCGCGAGCCTGGAGAGCGCCGACTACGCGTTCCTCAAGCCGTACTACACCCACGCGGTCGACCTGCAGAACGCCGGGGCGCAGGTCAAGCTCGGCGACGCCACCACCAACAGCCTGACCTACCAGGCCCAGTTCGGTAAGCAGCAGGCGGCCATGATGACCATGGGCACCTGGTACATCGCCACCCTGCTCAGCCAGCAGACGAGCGGCGACGCGGACAAGTTCGAGTGGGGCATCGCGCCGGTGCCGCAGCTGGACGAGTCGACCACCGGCACCTCCGCCACGCCGGTGACCTTCGGCGACCCGACCGGGCTCGGGATCAACCCCAAGATCAGCGAAGGCAAGATCGAAACCGCGAAGGCCTTCCTTGCGTACGCCAGTGGGGCGGACGCCGCGAAGGCCCTGGCCGGCATCGGCATCACCCCGGCCAACACCGACTCGGCCACGACCGACGCGTTCTTCAGTGTCGCGGGAGTGCCCGGCGACGACGTGTCCAAGTTCGCGTTCGCCAAGCACGACACCAAGCCGGAGAACCCGGTCTCGAAGTACACCGCGCCGCTGCAGAACATCCTGAACGACCTGCACACCGCGGTCCTCTCCGGGACCAAGGACATCGACACCGCGATCGCCGAGGCGCAGGAACGCGCCAAGAACGAGGTCCTCAACAAGTGATATCGCGACCGGGTCCGGCTCCGTTCGCGGCGCCGGGCCCGCCATCCCGGGAGTTCCCATGACGACGATGCCGACCGCCCGCAGGGGGCGCGACACCCTGGTGGGCTGGACCTTCCTGCTGCCGAACTTCATCGGCTTCGCGGTCCTCACCATGGTGCCGATCGTGCTGCTCTTCTACTACGCGTTCACCACCTGGGACATCTTCGGCGGGGCGGAGTGGACCGGCCTGGCGAACCTGCGGCAGATGCTGCACGACCGCAGCTTCTGGACCGCGGTGTGGAACACGCTGTACTACACCGTGTTCCACATCCCGCTGACGCTGGCGGTGTCGCTGGGCCTGGCCCTGCTGCTGAACCGGAAACTGCGGGCGGTCGCGTTCTTCCGCACCGTGGCGTTCTTCCCGTACATCACCTCGATCGTGGCGATCGCCCAGGTCTGGAACATGCTGTTCAGCCCGGGGTACGGCCCGATCAACGCGATCCTGCGGGCGGTCGGCGTGGACAACCCGCCGGGCTGGACCACCTCCGCCGAGTGGTCGATGCCGGCCGTGATCGTCGTCGGCACCTGGCGCGAGATGGGCTACTACATGCTGCTCTTCCTCGCCGGGTTGCAGACGGTGCCGGGTGAGCTCTACGAGGCCGCCCGGGTGGACGGCGCCAACGCCTGGCAGCGGTTCCGATCGGTGACGCTGCCCGGGCTGCGGCCGATCACCTTCTTCGTGACGGTGCTGCTGACCATCGGCAGCTTCAAGGTCTTCGACCTGATCCTGGTGATGACCGACGGCGGTCCGGGCCAGTCCACCCTGGTGCTGTCTCAGTACATCTTCCAGAAGGGCTTCGAGGAGAACCAGTTCGGTTACGCCTCCGCGGTCTCGGTGGTGCTCTTCCTGCTCTGCCTCCTCGTCACCGTCGTGCAGTTCCTGGTGAACCGGCGGAGGGACGCCTGATGAGCACGCTGCTGAACCCCGCACCGGCGGGCACCCGGCTCGATCCGGTCACGCCGTCCCGGCCGTCCCGCCGTGGTCACCGGATCGGGCGGCTCCTGGGCTACCTCGCGCTGATCGTGGCCTCGGCGGCGGTGCTGCTGCCGTTCTACTGGATGGTCGTGTCGTCGCTGAAGACGAACAACGAGGTCTTCACCGTCCCGGTCCGCTGGTTGCCGGAGACGGCGGTCTGGCACAACTACGCCGCCATCTGGGACCGCACCGGCATCACCACGTGGCTCGGCAACACCGTGCTGCTCTCCGTCGTGGTCACGTTCCTGCAGGTCCTCACCGGGAGCTTCGCGGCGTACGGGTTCGCCAAGATGCGCTTCCCCGGCCGCGACGTGCTCTTCCTGGGCTATGTGGGGACGCTGGCGGTGCCGTGGCAGTCGTACATGATCCCGCAGTTCGTGCTGCTGTCGAAGATGCACCTCTCCGACACGCTCTGGTCGATCATCGCGATCCAGGCGTTCGGCGCGCTCGGCGTCTTCATGATGAAGCAGTACTACGAGTCCATCCCGGACGAGCTGTTGGACGCGGCCCGGATCGACGGGATGAGCGAGTACGGCATCTACCGCCGGATCATGTTGCCGCTCTCCACCCCGGCGCTGGCCAGCCTCGCGCTGATCACCCTGGTCAACACGTGGAACGACTACCTCGGGCCGCTGCTCTACCTGCGCAGCAGCAACCTCTGGACGATCCAGCTCGGCCTGCGCAGCTTCATCGACAACTACAACGCCGAGTACGCGCTGATCATGACGGGCTCGGTGCTCTCGGTACTGCCGATCACGATCGTCTTCATGCTCGGGCAGCGGTACTTCGTCGAGGGCATCGCCACCACCGGACTGAAGGGGTGAGCGGGATGTCCACGTGGAGCATCGTCACCACCGAGCCGAAGGGGTGAGCGGGATGCGCCTGCGCCACGAGACCATCGGTTCGATCTTCGACCTGGTCTACCTCGCACTCGCCACCAACCTGCTGCTCGCGGTGGCCTGGTTGCCCGCGCTCGCGGCGATGTACGGGTCCTGGCCGCTGCTCGCGCTCGCCGCCCCGTTCTGCGCGCCCGGGCTGTGCGCGGTGTTCGCGGTGTTCGCGGCCTACAGCGGCGAGCGCTCGGTGACCGTCGTCCGGACCTTCGCGCGGGCCTGGCGTGCCACGGCGCGCCGGGCGATCCCGCTCGGCGCGCTCACCGCCGGCGCGCTGGTGGTGCTCGGCGTGGACATCCGGGCGGCGTGGGGGCACCGGGCCGGCGCGCTGGTCATCCCGGTGCTCGCGGTGCTGATGACGCTGGTCGTGGCGACCGCGCTGCTCGCCCTGGTGGCGCTCGCGGAACGTCCGGCCGCCCGGCTGCGCGACGTGCTCCGGGTGGGCGGCTACCTGGCGGTCCGGCGCTGGTACCTGACACTGCCGTCGCTCGCGGTGCTGGTCCTGCTCGAGGCGATGTTCACCGCGCAACCGGCGCTCGCCCTCGCGCTGGCGACGTCCCCGCTGCTCTACGCGAGCTGGGCGAACAGCCGCTTCACCCTGACCCCGGCCCTCGGCCCCGTCCCGCGAGTGGCGGTCCCGGCCCCTGATCCCGGCCCGCGAGTGGCGGTCCCGGCCCTTGGCCCCGCCTCGCGAGGGGCGGTTCCGACGCCTGATCCCGGCCCGCGAGTGGCGGTCCCGGCCCGCGATCCCGTCCGGCGATCGGCGGTTCCGGCGTCCGGCGCCTCGCCGCGGCTGGTCCCCGCGGTTGCGTCCACGGGATCGGGCACCCGGTCAACCGGCCCGGGGCACCCATGAGACCCAGCTGACACGGCGCAGCGGGCGACAGAGATGACCACGACGAAGGGAACACATGACGGCGATCGATGTCCGGGCCGGGTTCGATGCGGGGGCGGTCGGTGCTGCGGTGTCCGCGGCGCTGCGCACCATCGACGTGAACCTCTCCGTGCTCGGGGACCGGTACCCCGGCGACACCACCGTCGAGGAGCGCTACCGGCTGCGTCCCGCCGCCGCGGGACAGCCGGTGGGCTCCAATGTGGGGTGGACCGCCAGCTTCTGGCCGGGGATGCTCTGGCTCGCGTACGACCTGACCGGCGAGGAGAGATACCTGACGGCGGCCACCGGGCACATCGCCGACTTCGCCGAGCGCATCGACCGGCGCATCGACATCGAGACTCATGACCTCGGATTCCTCTACATCCTGAGTTGCGTGGTGGGCTTCCGGCGTACGGGAGAAAAGCAGGCGAGACAGGCGGCGCTGACGGCGGCCGACCGGCTGATGGATCGCGTGCTGGAACCCGCCGGGATCATCCAGGCCTGGGGTGACCTGTCGAATCCCGCGCAGCGGGGCCGGACCATCATCGACAGCCTGATGAACACGCCGCTGCTCTTCTGGGCGAGCCGGGAGAGCGGCGACGGGCGGTACGCGGACGCGGCCCGGCGGCACATCGCGCAGCTCCGGGACCATATCCTGCGGCCGGACGGTACGACGTATCACACGTTCTACTGGGATCCGGTGACCGGCGAGCCGCTGCGCGGGGAGACCGAGCAGGGGCACGCCGACGACTCGTGCTGGGCGCGCGGGCAGGCGTGGGGGATCTACGGGTTCACGCTGAACCACCGGCACACCGGGGATCCGACGCTGCTCACGGCCGCCCGGCGCTGCGCCGACCACTTCCTCGCCAGCCTGCCCGATGACCACGTGCCGTACTGGGATCTCGCCCTCACCGACGAGGAGCGGGACTCGTCGGCGGCCGCCATCGCGGTCTGCGGACTGCTGGAGCTCGCGGACGCCCTGGACGGCACCGAAGCCGGCGGCGGCGGAAACGGCAGCGGCGGAAACGGCAGCGGCGAGGCCGGCGGCGGCGGAAACGGCAGCGGCGAGGCCGGCGGCGGCGGAAACGGCAGCGGCGATCACTACCGGACAGCCGCTGGGCGGATCCTCGCCTCACTGATCAGCGGTTACGCCACCGCCGGGCAGCCGCGTTTCGACGCGCTGCTCCGGCACGGCGTGTATGACAAGCCCAAGAACGTGGGCGTCGACGAGGGCACGCTCTGGGGCGACTACTTCTACCTGGAAGCCCTCACGCGCGTCACCCGTCCCGAGTGGAACCACCCCTGGTAAGGAGCCGACCATGGACTACAAGTATCACTGCAACATCCCCGCCCGGAGCGGGCGCAACGAGCTGCCCTTCAACCCGTGCAAGCTGCTCGACTTCACGCTGCTCCGGCTCGGCGCGGGGGAGTCCTGGTCGGGGGAGTCCGGCGACCGGGAGATCCTCGCCGTGATCCTCAGCGGCAAGGCCACCTTCACCGTCGGCGCGGCGAAGTTCCCCGAGGTGGGCGGGCGGCCGAACGTCTTCTCCGGCAAGCCGCACTCGGTCTACATCCCGGCCGGCACCTCGGTGACCGTCGAGGCGCACGGACCGGTGGAGATCGCGCTGCCGAGCGCGCCGAGCGATCTCGCCGTGGAGCCGTACGTGATCGCGCCGGACCGGGTCGCGGCCGGGCGCTGGGGTGCGGCGAACTTCGGGCGGACGTACCACCAGATCCTGACCGAGATCAGTCAGCCGGACCTGCCGGCGCGGCGGCTCATCGTCGGCGAGACGTTCACGCCGAGCGGGAACTGGAGCACCTACCCGCCGCATCGGCACAAGCACGACAACCTGCCGGCCGAGGCCGCGCACGAGGAGATGTACTACTTCAAGGTCCAGCCCAGCGACGGCTTCGGCATCTGCCGGATGTACACCGACGAGGGTTATGAGGAGAATTTCACCGTACGCGACCACGGCATGCACATGATGCCGGAGGGATACCACACCGTGGTCAGCGCGCCCGGATACGTCACGTATTACCTCTGGGTGCTCGCCGGCACCCAGCGCACCCAGGGCGCACACGAGGACACTAGCCTCTCGTGGGTGGGTAGGACCGTTCCGATGCTGCGCGACCTGGGGCACTGATAAATGATTTTGGACCGTTTCCGGCTGGACGGACGGGTCGCGGTGGTCACCGGGGCCAACCGGGGCATCGGGCAGGCGTTCGCCGTGGCCCTGGCGCAGGCCGGTGCCGACGTCGCGATGCTCGGGCGCACCGAACCCGCCGCGACCACCGAGGCGGTCGAGAAGGCCGGGCGGCGCGCGCTGTGGCTGCCGGGTGACATCGCCACGGTGGACCACGACGGCGCGATCGGCCGGGTGGTGTCCGAATTCGGTCGCGTCGACGTGCTGGTCAACAACGCCGGGATCATCCGGCGGGCACCGGCGGCGGACACCACGGCGGCCGACTGGCGTGAGGTGATCGGCGTCGACCTGGACGCGGTCTTCCACCTCTCGCAGGCCGCCGGGCGGGTGATGCTCCGGCAGGGGCGCGGTTCGATCGTCAACGTGGCATCGATGCTGTCGTTCCAGGGCGGGATCCGGGTGCCGGCGTACGCGGCGGCGAAGCACGGGGTGGTCGGGCTGACGAAGGCGCTGGCCAACGAGTGGGCCGGGCTCGGGGTGAACGTCAACGCGATCGCGCCGGGCTACATCGCCACCGACAACACCGCGGCGCTGCGGGCGGACGAGTCCCGGAACGCCGCGATCCTGGAGCGTATCCCGGCCGGGCGCTGGGGTTCCCCGGACGACCTGGCCGGCACGGTGGTCTTCCTGGCCTCGGACGCCGCGCGCTACCTGCACGGCACGGTCATCCCGGTCGACGGAGGATGGCTGGCCCGCTGACTCGGTGGGCCGCTGACTCGGTGGGCCGCCGGCCTGGTGGGTCGCCGGCCTGGTCATGTTGGACGCGTGGCCGTGGTGGGGACCGTGTGGAGTCCGGGCGGCGCGAGTGATCGCGCCGCCCGGCGCCGTCAACTCATCAAGCGTTGCTCCTCGTGTTTCCGCGCCCGCAAGGCCGTCTGCCTCGCCGGCGAGTATCCGAGCTGCGGCCTGAACCGCATGCTCAGGTACCTGGGCACGAGTAGCTCGATCAGGTTGAACCACCTGCCACGCACTGTTGCTCCCCGATGCTGGACCGCCCCCGAGCCGGCCGCCGGGCTCGGGAGAACCCGGCGCAACAACTCTGCAATTGTCGATGCCACCCTCGCGTAAGGCCCGCTACCCCCGCGCGCCCATTTCCCGCATGGAGAGACAGTGATCAATGATCATGGGGGTGAGCAGGACTCATCCGTTGCCGCAGCATCCGCCCTCGGGGGAGGGGCCGGAGGTCGGCGCGCAGTGCGGGCGAGGGGCCGGAACGTCCAGCGCCGGGTTCCGGTCGAAGAAACCCTCCGGCTTCAGTACGAAGCCCGCGTAGTCCACCGGCATGATCGGCCAGTCCTCCGGCCTCGGGAAGTGTGTCAGCCCGAACGTGTGCCAGACGACGATGTCCGTGCCGTCCACGTCGCGGTCCGCCTTCACCCAGGTGTCGATTCCGGTCAGTCCCGGGTTCTGGTTGACGAACCGCCCGGCCGGGTAGCGCTCCGCGTCGTCCTGCGCCGTCACCCACAGATGCCGGGTCGTGAACGCCGCCCGCCGGGCGATCGACGAGGCGGGGTCGGCCAGCAAGGTCGGTAGCCCCTCCGGATGCAGCGTGTACCCGACCGGCCTGCCGACCCGGTTCAGCGACGACGGGTTCGAGATGTGCCAGGTCCGCCCCACCGAGCCGTCCGCCAGCCGTCCGCCGTCCGACTCCCGTCGCAGCCGGGTCGCCTTCCTGGTGAAGGCGTTACCGTACGGATTGAGATCGGAGATCGGAACCCGCACCGCGTCCACCTCGTCGACCGCGTTGCCGACCCCGTCCACCATCATGTCCAGCCGGGCGGAGAAGAGGTGCTGGTGGTACGGCGCTCCCACCCCCGGCGCGATCTCACCGGCCCACGGGTAGTCCCCGCCGGGGTGGACCGAGGCGAACACCACGCCGGTCGCCTTGCACTCCAGTTCGATGGTCCCGTCCAGGTAGAGGTACCAGTAGAACCCGTAGTCGTAGTTCCCGACGGTGATGAAGAACGAGATGACCAGCCGTCGCTGGCGTCGTACCGAAGAAGATCTGTTGTACATGTCGGTGTGTTTCCAGAGCAGGCCGTGGTCCTCCTCGTGCATGCAGATCGCGTTCGGCAGCAGCCGCGGGTTACCGTCGTCGTCCGCGATCGCCGCGTCGAAGTAGTGGATCTCGCCGAGGCAGTCGCAGCCCAGGGTGAGCGCGTTGGTGTCCTTGCCGAGCGAGTACTCCCCGGCGTCGAAGTAGTTCTGCCAGAACCGCACCGGCGACGGGTCGCCGTAGGGCACCACCATCTCGGCGACCGAGGCCCGGTAGACGATCGGCCGCAGCGTGCCACCGTCCTCGAATCCGATCTGGTGCAGGGTCAGCCCCTCCACCTGGTCGAACCCGATCCGGAACCGCCACTTCTCCCAGGTGACGACGTTCCCGTCGACGGTGAAGCTGGCGCCCTCGGGCTGCGTGATCTGAATCGGCCGCTGGGTGGTCCGTTCGGCGGTCGGAAGGTGGTAGTCCTCGGCCGCCGTGGGCACCGGGAACTCCGCGTCGTCGATCAGCTGGACCACCTCGCCGGTGATCAGGTCGACGTAGGCCACGATCCCGTCGATCGGGTGCGCCCACACGTTGTCGTCGTCGCCCAGCTGCAGGAACGACAGGCAGCGGACCAGGCGCCGGCCCTGTTCGCCGGCGATGTCGAAGACGCCCGCGCTCAGCGCCGAGATCCGGATGCGCTCGGGCGTGGTGAGTCCCCGTCGCGCCATCGCCGCACACCACGCGTCGTCGGACCAGAGGATCCTCTCGACCAGGTCGAACTCCTCGCCCATGATCGGCGGCTGTCCCTCGGTGCGGACGTCGACGACTCGCTGGTCGAGCACCGTGCCCGTGGTCAGCGAGGTCAGGACGTCTCGTACCTCGCCGGTGGTCCGGTCGAGCAGCACGGTCGACACCTGCCGGTCCCACGGCGTCCCGGGCTCCCAGCCCACGACGAACGACTTCGGCGGTTCCACGAGCATGACCAGCGGAAACCGGGTCGTGGCGGAGATGAGTCCATTCTTGTCAAGAAGATTGCGATTCAAGGCGATCTCGTCGGGGGTGAGCCGGTCCAGGGGGTGTGCGGCCATGATCGATTCCCTCATGAGTGGTAGACGGGCACGCCGTCGACAAAGGTAGACGTGACGCGAATATCCGAAATATTGGATTTATCGGTCGTGATGGGATCGGTGGAGAGGATCACCAGGTCGGCGGCCTTGCCGACGGCGAGCGAGCCGGTGGTCACGTCCAGGCGGTTCGCCCGCGCCGCGCCGATCGTGTAGGCCGCCAGCGCCGTCTCCACCGGGATGCCCTCGCCGGCGAGCAGGGGAGAGGTCTGCGCCCGGGAGTCCTGCGCGTGCGGATCCGCCGCCGGTGCCGTCCGGTTCACCGCGGTGTGGATCCCCCAGAGCGGATCCGGGCTCGACACCGGCCAGTCCGATCCCATCGCCAGCGCCGTCCCGGCCGCCGCGAGCGTGCCGAAGGCGAAGTGCATCTCCCGTTGTGAGCAGGTCAGATAGGGCAGCTTGGTCTCCACGAGCACCGCGTCCTGCCGCGCCCAGAGCGGCTGCACGTTGGCGATCACCCCGAGCTCGCGCAGCCGCGGTACGTCCGCCGGGTCGATCAGGTCGATGTGCGCGATCTGGTGCCGGTGGTCCCACGCCCGATCCGAATCGGCCACCGCGTCCAGGCACTCCCGCACCGCCCGGTCCCCGACGGCGTGCAGGTGGATGTCGAACCGTTCGGCGGCGAGCCGCCGCACGACCTCGGTCAAGACCCGCGGTTCGATGAAGCTGAGCCCGTGATTGTGCTCCGTTTGCGCGTACGCCGAAAGCACCGCGGCCGTCAGGTTCTCGCAGACGCCATCCTGCATGATCTTGACGGCCGTCCCCTGGAACCGCCCGCCGGCGGTGGCCGCCCGCCGTTCCCGCAGCAGCTCGATCTGATCGATGCCGGCCTCCCGCTCCCACCAGAGCGCGCCGGTGACCTTCGCGGTCAGCCAGCCCTCGGCCTCCGCCGACCGGTAGACGTCGTACGGATCGGGCGCGCCGAGGATCGCCCCGATCGCCGCGTCCTGCCACGCCGTGACGCCGAGGCTGTGCAGGTGGCTCTGTGCCGCGCGCAGCGCCTGCCGCTGTGCCGCGAAGTCCGGCTGCGGGACGAGGGCCATCACCAGGTCGCCCGCCGACTCGCTGAGCATCCCGGTCGGCTCGCCCGCCACATCCCGGTGGATCACCCCGCCGTCCGGGTCCGGGGTGTCCCGGGTGATCCCGGCGGCGGCGAGCGCGGCCGAGTTCGCCCACACGCCGTGCGCGTCGTGGCTGAGGAAGGCGGCCGGCCGGTCCGGGACCAGCCGGTCCAGCTCGTGCCGGTCCGGGAAGCCGCCGGGGAACGCGTCGCCGTACCAGCCGGAGCCCTGCACCCAGCCGATCTCCGGGTTCCGTCCGGCGTACGCGCCGATCAGCTCCCGGTACTCGGCGAGGCCGTGCACGCCGGCCAGGTCGCACCCGGTCAGCTGCAGCCCGCCGACGACCGGGTGGATGTGCGCGTCCTGAAATCCGGGCAGCAGCGCCCCACCCCGAAGATCGACGACTTCGGTACGTGTCCCGCGAAGCTCCCGGACGTCGTCGCTCCCGATTGCGACGATCACACCGTCCCGCACCGCGACCGCATCCACCGGCCCGCCGCCGGTCATCGTGTGGATGGCGCCACCATGGAAGATCCAGTCCGCAGTCGTCACGACACGGCCTCCTTCATTCTTTGCGCTACATCGCAAACTATGGCGGTTGACCCTGCCCTAGAACAGTTTCAAACTGGTGAAACGCTGCGCACTGTTTTTCGATGCAGCTCATCAAGGAAAATGATGCATCAAGGGTGATGCATCAAGAATGATGCATCAAGAACGGTGGAGCGTGGATGGCCAGGCCGAAGGAACAGAGCGTCCGCCGTGGCGAGATCGTCGCCGCCGCGCAGCGGGCGATCGTCGCGCGCGGTCTCGCCGGATTGCGGATCAAGGACGTCGCGCAGGAGGCGGGCCTCTCGCCCGGCGCGGTCAGCTACTACTACCGGGATTTCGAGGATCTGCTCGCCGACGTGCACCAGGACGCGGTCGACCGGTTCTACTGGCAGCGGTTGCGCGCCATCGAGGCGATCACCGAGCCGGCCGGGCAACTCGTCGCGCTGGTTCGCGGCGGTGTCGCGAACGGGCCGGACGACGAGACCTGCCTCGTCCTGTACGAACTGCATGTGCACGCCGCCCGGAACCGTACGCACGCGGTGTTGATGACCGCGCTCTACGATCGTGAGGTCTCGCTCTACCGGCAGGTGCTGCGCGCGCTCCCGCTGGATCCGGGCACCGCGGACACGGTCGCCGCGAACGCGGTCGCCCTGGAGGACGGGTACGGGCTGCACATCGCGGGCCGGAACCCGCACGTCCCGCCGAAGCAGGCCCGGGAACGGATCCTGGCGTATCTGACCGCCGCCACCGGCGCCGACCTGAAGGGCTGAGGGCTGAGCACATGGCCGACCCGTCGTTCACGTTCCTGCAGCTGCGGTACTTCGCGGCCGCCGCCGAGCTGGGCAGCATGACCGCGGCCGCGAAGGAGTTGCGGGTCTCGCAGTCCGCGGTCTCCACCGCCGTCGCCCAGCTGGAGAAGGAGCTGCGCGTCCAGCTGCTGCTGCGGCATCACGCGCGCGGGCTCACCCTGACCGCGGCCGGGCAGGCGTTCCACCGGGAGCTGCGCAGCTTCCTGGCGCACTCGGTGGAGCTGGCCGAGTCGGCCCGGATCGCCGGTCAGGGCCTGGTCGGCGACCTCACGGTGGGCTGTTTCTCGACGCTGGCCCCGTTCCGGCTGCCGGGCCTGCTCACCCGGTACGAGTCCGCGTACCCGCAGGTGCGGCTCGACGTCCTGGAGGCCGAGCACGCGACGCTGAAGCGGGCGCTGCGGGCCGGCGACTGCGAGGTAGCGGTCACGTACGGCTACGACCTCGACGACGACGTCGACCGGCAGGTGATCGACTCGTCTCCGCCGTACGCCATAGTCGCGGCGACGCATCGCCTCGCCGCGCGCGGTGAGGTCTCCCTCGCGGAGCTCGCGGCCGAACCGATGATCCTGCTCGACCTGCCGCACAGCGGCGCCTACCTGGAGGGCCTGATCGCCCGCACCGGGGTGACCCCGGCGATCCGGCACCGGACCACCGGGTTCGAGACGGTCCGTGCCCTGGTCGCGCACGGCCGAGGGTATGCCCTGCTCAACCAGCGCCCGTCGGGGGACACCACCTACGACGGCAGCCCGGTCGTCGCGCTCCGGCTGCGGGACGAGGTCGAGCCGCTGGAGATCGTGGTCGCCTGGATGAAGGGCGTCCGGCTGACGCACCGCGCCCGGGCGTTCGTGACGATGGCGCGCGAGGCGTACCGCAGCTGAAAATCCGATGCTCTGCATGTGCCGAGCCGATGGGTGGTTACGAGACCGTCACCCGGGGGCCGTGAGGATGTCGGCGACGTTACGTGCGGTGACCCGGTGCGGTTTGCATCTGTGAATCAGATGCAAACCCCCGGTTACTAATGTTTGTCCGATGACTGCCGTCGGGCCGATAGTCGCTTCACCCCGTTAGCCCACGGCCTCCAGGGAGACGCCATGGACTCCACAGCGACATCCGGAAACGCGACACTCGGCGTCGAGTCGCGCACGATCGACCATATTCCGCTCACTGAACGACACGGCACCGCGCGGAACCTCTTCACCATCTGGTTCGGCGGCAACATCATGCTTCTCACGGTCGCCACCGGCGCCGTCGGCACCGCCGTCTACGGGCTGCCGATCTGGCCGACGATCATCGCGCTGATCATCGGCAACGTCGCCGGTGGCATCGTGATGGCGCTGCACGCCGCGCAGGGCCCGCAGATGGGCGTACCGCAGATGCTGCAGACCCGGGCGCAGTTCGGCTCGTTCGGCAGCCTGCTCGTCGTCATCATCGTGATCCTGATGTACGTCGGCTTCTTCGCCTCGAACATGGTGCTCGGCGGCCAGTCACTGGCGGCGGTCACCCCGATCCCGGAGACCCCGGCCATCGTCATCGCCGGCGTGGTCAGCCTGCTCGGCCCGGTCCTCGGCTACCGCTTCCTGCACCTGCTCGGCACGTTCACCACGGTCGTCTCGGGCGCGGTGATGGTGCTCGCCTTCGTCTGGGCGCTCGGCGTCGACGGCCTGCCGGCCGGTGCGGCGAGCAGCGGCGGCTTCAGCTGGCTCGGCTTCATGGGTACGCTCTCACTCGCCGCGCTCTGGCAGATCGCGTACGCCCCCTACGTCTCCGACTACACCCGCTACATGCCCCGGGACACCGGCGTGCGCCCCGCGTTCTGGGCCACCTGGTCCGGCTCGGTGCTCGGCTCGGTCTTCCCGATGATCCTCGGCGCCCTGGTCGGCCTCGCCTTCCCGGACGACGACTCGATCACCGGGCTGGGCGCGCTGACCCACGGCATCGGCACGCTGGTCATCGCGGTCTTCGGCGTCGGCATCGCGGTCACCAACGGGATGAACCTGTACTGCGGGGCGCTCTCCGCGATCACCGTCGGTCAGACGCTCTTCCCGCGCTGGCAGCCCGGCGCGATGGCGCGTACCGGGATCTCGGTGGTGCTCTTCGCCGGTGCGCTGGTGATGGGCCTGGCCGGGAAGGACGACTTCCTGGTCAACTTCACCAACTTCATGCTGCTGCTCTTCTGCGTGCTGATCCCGTGGACCGCGATCAACCTGATCGACTACTACTTCCTCAAGCACGGCGAGTACGACCTGGCCTCGCTCTTCGACCGTGACGGCGGCGTCTACGGGCGGGTCAACCCGATCGCGGTCGCCTGCTACGTGCTCGGCATCGGCGTCCAGATCCCGTTCCTGAGCACCGCGCTCTACACCGGCCCGGTCGCGTCCAGCATCGATGGCGTGGACATCTCATGGATCGTCGGTCTGCTCGTCATCTGCCCGCTCTACTACGTGCTGATGAAGCGCACCGCTTCGGCGCGCGTCCCCGCAGTTCAGGAGGCATGAGACCGATGCAGGACTGGCACGCGATCGCGGCGGGTGTGAAGCCCCGCACGGACGCTTTCATCGACGGCGGGTTCGTGCCGGCCGCGGACGGGCGGCGTCTGCCGAGCGTCGATCCGGCGACCGGCGCGGTGCTCGCCGAGGTCGCGGCGTGCGGTGCGCAGGACGTCGACCGTGCGGTCGCGGCCGCCCGCCGGGCGTTTCCGGGATGGGCGGCCACCCCGCCGGGCGAGCGCAAGGCGGTTCTGCTCCGGCTTGCTTCTCTCGTACGGGCGAACGCCGACGAACTGGCCGTGCTGGACAGCCTGGACGCGGGGAAGCTGATCGGCGACACCGCCACGGTCGACGTGCCCGGCTCGGCGGCCATCCTCCAGTGGTACGCCGAGACGATCGACAAGGCCTACGGCGAGATCGCGCCGACCGCCCGCGGCGACCTGGCCCTGGTCAGCCGGGAGCCGCTCGGGGTGGTGGCGGCCGTGGTGCCGTGGAACTACCCGCTCGAGATGGCCGTCTGGAAGATCGCCCCGGCGCTCGCCGCGGGCAACGCCGTGGTGCTCAAGCCCGCCGAGGAGTCCCCGCTCTCGGTGCTGCGGCTCGCCGAGCTGGCGGCCGAGGCGGGCCTCCCCGACGGCGTGCTGAACGTGGTGCCGGGGGAGGGGCCGGTCGCAGGGAAGGCGCTCGGCCTGCACCCGGACGTCGACGTGGTCACCTTCACCGGGTCCACGCCGGTCGGCAAGCTGTTCCTGCGGTACGCGGGAGAGTCCAACATGAAGCAGGTCTGGCTGGAGTGCGGCGGCAAGTCCGCGAACGTGGTCTTCGCCGACGCGGCCGACCTGGACGCGGTCGCCGACGGCGTCTGCTTCGGCATCTTCACCAACGCCGGCCAGGTCTGCTCGGCGAACTCGCGGCTGCTGGTCGAGCGCCCGATCCTCGACGAGCTGCTCGCGAAGGTCGCCGAGCGGGCGGGACGGATCCGGCTCGGCGACCCGCTGCGGAGTGACACCACGATGGGCCCGCTGGTCAGCAACGCCCAGGCGGCTCGCGTTCTCGAATACATCGCGGTGGGAGAGCGGGAGGGCCGCACGATCCTGGCCGGGGGCGAGACCGGCCTGGGCCCGGCGTTCGTCGCCCCGGCGATCTTCGAGGTGGGGCCGGAGAGCCGGCTCAGCCGGGAGGAGGTCTTCGGGCCGGTGCTGGCCGTGCAGGCCTTCGACACCGAGGACGAGGCGGTGGCCCGCGCGAACGACTCGATCTACGGGCTGGCCGCGTCGGTCTGGTCGGACAGCCTGCGCCGCGCCCACCGGGTCGCGGCCGCCCTGCGGGCCGGCACCGTCTCGGTCAACACGGTGGACGCGCTCGACGTGACCACCCCGTTCGGCGGGTTCGGGCAGTCCGGGTTCGGGCGGGATCTCTCGCCGCACGCCCTGGACAAGTTCACCGCCCTCAAGACCACCTGGGTGAACTACCGATGAGCGACTACCTGATCGTGGGCGGCGGGACCGCCGGATGCATCCTCGCGGCCCGGCTCTCCGAGGACCCGGACGTCACCGTCGAGCTGCTCGAATGGGGGCCCTCCGACGAGGGCGAGCCGCGTGCCCACGAGATCCGGCGCTGGGCCGAGATGCTGGAGGGCGAGTACGACCTCGACTACCGCAGCGTCCCGCAGGAGCGCGGCAACAGCGCGATCCGGCAGGCCCGGCTGCGCATCCTGGGCGGCTGCTCCACCGCGAACACGATGATCGCGTGGCGCCCCCTCGCCGCCGACCTGCGGGAATGGGGCGAGGGCTGGTCGCCGGAGGAGGTGCTGCCGTACTACGACCGGCTCCGGATCCCGATCCACCCGGTCGCCGAGGCGGACCGGAACCCGTACGTCGCGGACGTGGTCGAGGCCGCGTCGACGGCGCTCGGCGTCCCGGTGCAGGAGCGCTGGAACGACGGGCGGCTGGACGAGCGCGCCGAGGGGACCGGGTTCTTCGAGGTCGGCTACGACCCGGCGAGCAACGTCCGGGGCTCCAGCTCGATCCACTACCTGCACGACGTGCTGGACCGCCCCAATCTCACGGTCCGTACCGGTGTCCGCGCCACCAGGATCCTGATCGAAGACGGGCGTGCGACCGGTGTGGAGACCACGGCGGGCGTGCTGACCGCGGGCCGCGAGGTGGTCGTCTGCGCCGGGGCGATCGACTCCCCGGCACTGCTCCAGCGCTCGGGGATCGGCCCGAAGCCGGTGTTGGAGGCTTCCGGCGTACCGCAGAGAATCGATCTTCCGGGTGTCGGCGCGAACCTGATGGATCATGCGGAGGGCCTGATCCTCTGGGAGGCGGTGAAGGCGCCGCCGTCGACGTGCGCGAGCGGGTGGGACGCCGGCACCATGATCAGCGTGGACGGTGATCCGGAACGGCCGGACGTGCTGATGCACTTCCCGGTCGAGCCGTGGGCGGTGCACGCCGTGAACTACGGTGTCGAGCTGCCGGAACACGTCGTGCAGATCGCGCCGAACGTGGCCCGCCCGCACAGCCGGGGCCGGGTCTGGATCACCTCGGCCGACCCGGACGTGCCGCCGTCGATCGACTACGGCTACTTCACCGACCCGGACGGCCACGACGAGCGGATGCTGATCGAGGGCATCCTCGCCGCCCGCCGGATCGCCGGGCAGGAGCCGTTCAAGTCCTGGCTGGTCCGGGAGATCTTCCCCGGCGACCGTGACCTGTCCGAGGCGCTGCGCGCCACCCATCAGACCGTCTACCACGTCTCCGGCACCTGCGCGATCGGCCCGGTGCTCGACCCCGGGCTGCGCGTGCACGGGGTGGCGAACCTGCGCGTCGTGGACGCCTCGGTGCTGCCGGTGGTCCCCTCGGTGAACCCGGTCATCACCGTCATGGTCGTCGCCGAGAGGGCGGCTGACCTGCTTAAAAAAGCAAATCAGATTTAGTACGCCGAAAACATCTGTTTGCTTAATGGCGTCGCTCGGCCGACGCTGGACCCAGCTACTGAGGAGGGGCCTTGGAAGAGGTCGAAGTTCTCGTCGTCGGCGCCGGTCAGGCCGGTGTGGCGATGAGTGAGCACCTGAGCGACGCGGGCGTGCCGCACCTGGTCCTGGAACGGCACCGGATCGCCGAACGCTGGCGGTCGGAGCGCTGGGACTCGCTGGTCGCGAACGGTCCCGCGTGGCACGACCGCTTCCCGGGACTCGAGTTCCCGGACGTCGCGCCCGACGGATTCGCGTCGAAGGAGCAGGTCGCGGCGTACTTCGAGGCGTACGCCGAGAAGATCGGCGCGCCGATCCGGACCGGCGTCACGGTGACCTCGGTGACCCGGATCGAGGGCCGGCCCGGCTTCCGGGTGGAGACCTCGGACGGGCCGATCGAGGCACGGTACGTGGTCGCGGCGACCGGCCCGTTCCAGAAGCCGGTGATCCCGCCGATCGTCCCCGAGGGCGTGGTGGCGCACCAGATCCACTCCAGCGCGTACCGGAACCCGGAGCAGCTTCCCGAGGGGGCGGTCCTGGTGGTCGGCGCCGGGTCGTCCGGGGTGCAGATCGCGGACGAACTGCGCCGGGCCGGCCGGACCGTCCACCTCTCGGTCGGGCCGCACGACCGGCCGCCGCGCAGCTACCGCGGACGGGACTTCTGCTGGTGGCTGGGCGTGCTGCAGAAGTGGGACATGGAGACGCCGCCGGAGGGCGCCGCGCACGTGACGATCGCGGTCAGCGGCGCGCGTGGCGGGCACACGGTGGACTTCCGCGAGCTGGCCGCCTCGGGTGTCAACCTGGTCGGGATGACCGCTTCCCATCAGGACGGCACCCTGCACTTCGCCGACGATCTGGCGGCGAACATCGCCGCCGGGGACGCCAACTACCTGGCCCTGCTGGACGAGGCCGACGCCTACGTGACCCGCAACGGCCTGGACCTGCCGGAGGAGCCGTCGGCTCGGGAGCTCGGCCCGGCACCCGCCGCGTCGTCGTCCGCTCTCGACGTCTCCGCGGTGGGGACGATCATCTGGGCCACCGGCTTCGCGGCCGACTACGGCTGGCTGAAGGTCGGCGCGCTCGACGAGAACGGTCGTCCGCGGCACCGCCGCGGCGTCTCCACCGAGCCCGGCGTCTACTTCCTCGGCCTGCCGTGGCTGTCGCGGCGCGGGTCCAGCTTCATCTGGGGCGTCTGGCACGACGCCAAGCACGTCGCCGGGCACATCACCACCCAGCGTGGGTACCTCTCGTTTGGAGACGCACGTTGAGTAACCCACCGATCGTCGCGGGCGGTCACACCCGGATCCGGCCGTTCAACACCCGGGACACCTACCCCGAGCAGAACCTCGACAACGATCTGTGCCAGGCCGTGGTGGCCGGGAACACCGTGTACGTCCGCGGTCAGATCGGGCAGGACCTGGACACCAGCGAGTCGGTCGGGGTCGGCGACGTGGTGGCGCAGACCGAGCAGGCGATGTCCAACGTGAGCATGCTGCTCGGTGAGGCCGGCGCGTCGATGGAGCACCTGGTCAAGTTGACGATCTACATCGTCGATCCGCGCTACCGCGAGGCCGTCTACCGGACCGTCGGGCGCTGGACCAAGGGCGTGCACCCGATCTCCACCGGGCTGGTCGTCTCCGGACTCGCCCGTCCCGAGTGGCTGGTCGAGATCGACGCGGTCGCGGTCCTCCCGTCATGACGTTCAGCATCGCGGGAACCGACGGCAGCGGCGCGCTCGGCATCGCCATCAGCTCGTCCAGCCCGGCCGTCGCCGCTCGCTGTGCGCATCTGCGCCCCGGCGTCGGTGCCGCCTGCTCACAGAACGTCACCGACCCGCGGCTCGGCCCGCTGCTGCTCTCCCGGCTCGCGGACGGCTCGTCCCCGGCCGCGGCCCTGGCGTCGGTCACCGCGCAGCGGGGCGACATCGCCTTCCGGCAGCTCACGATCCTCTCCCCGTACGGCGAGAGCGCCCACTTCACCGGCTCGTCGGCGCTCGGCCTGACCGGGGCGGTCTCCGGGCCGAACGCCGTGGCCGCCGGGAACATGCTCGCGGACCCGGGCGTGCCCTCGGCCATGGTGACCGCGTTCGGACAGTCCACCGGGGACCTCGAAGTGCGCCTGATGACGGCCCTGAGCGCGGGGCTCGCGGCGGGCGGCGAGGCCGGGCCGGTGCACTCGGCGGGGCTGATCGTGGTGCGGTCGGTGCCGTGGCCGGAGACGGATCTGCGGGTGGACTGGTCCGACGCGCCGATCGCCGGCCTGGCCGGGCTGCTGGAACGCTGGCTGCCCCAGCGGGACGACTACGTTACGCGGGCCCTGCACCCCGGGGATGCTCCGACGTACGGCGTACCCGGAGATGAGTGACCGCAAGAAGGCCGCGGCCGCAACCGTCGCGGGTGTCTCCCGTGAGTTGATCGCGCTCTCCGAGCGGCTGCACGCCAACCCGGAGACCGCCTGGCAGGAGCACCGGGCGGCGGACTGGGTCGGCTCGGTCCTTTCCGCTCAGGGTTTCACGGTCACCCCGCGCTATCTCGGACTGGAGACGGCGCTCCTGGCCACCTACGGCTCTGGACCGATTCGGATCGGGATCTGCGCGGAGTACGACGCGCTGCCGGGGCTCGGGCACGCCTGCGGGCACAACCTGATCGCGGCCTCGTCGGTCGGCGCGGCCCTGGCCCTGGCGCCGCTCGCCGACGAGCTCGGGCTGACCGTCTCGGTGTACGGCACGCCGGCCGAGGAGGGCGGCGGCGGCAAGATCGAGATGCTGAAGCGCGGGGCGTTCGCGGGACTCGATCTGGCGATGATGGCGCACCCGGCGCCCGTAGACGTGGCCGAGGCGGAACCGTTCGCGGTGTCCCACTCGCACGTCGCCTATCGCGGCAAGGCGGCGCACGCGGCGGCCTATCCCGAGCACGGCGTCAACGCGGCCGACGCGTTCACCGTGGCCCAGGTGGCGATCGGCCTGCTCCGGCAGCAACTGCCTTCCACGGTACGCGTCCACGGGGTGATGACCAGCGGCGGCGAGGCGCCGAACGCGATACCGGAGGAGACGTCGGGGCGCTGGTACGTCCGGGCGTCGACGCTCGCCGAACTGGCCGAGGTCGAGCCGAGGATCCGGCGCTGCTTCGAGGCGGGGGCGCTGGCCACCGGGTGCACGCTGACCATCGAACCGGAGAGCGAGCCGTACTCCGAGTTCCGGGCCGACGCGCGGGCGCTGGCGTTCTACCGCCGCAACGCCGTCGAGCTGGGGCGGGTCTTCGCGGACGGGAGCACCGCGTCCCGGATGAACCGGGCCTCCACCGACATGGGGAACGTGTCGCTGGTGGTGCCGGCCATCCACCCGTACATCGGGATCGGGTCGCTGCCGGCACTCAACCATCAGCGCGAGTTCGCCGCCCACTGCGTCGGGCCGCTCGCCGAGAAGGCGTTGCTGGACGCGGCGACGGCGCTGGCGTGGACGGCGATCGACTGCGCTCGTACGCCCTCTCCTACAGGCCCAGACCCCCGCTGACCCGGGTCTCCCGGCTGGTGAACTCGCCGGTCAGCATCGGCATCGCCGTCCCGATCGCGGCGCGGGTCTCGGGGAGCCGCAGGGACGCGTCGTGGTGCTCCTTGCTCTCCCAGACCTCGCTGACCCAGATGGTCACGTCGTCGGCCTCGTCCACGCCGACGACGTAGAGGTGACAGCCGGCGGCGCGCAGCCCGTCGGCGCCACTGAGCAGGATCGCCACCACGTCGTCGCGGTGACCGGGCTTGGTCTTCATCGAGCCGATGTATCCGTACGCCACAGGGCTTCCCTTCCCTTTCTTGTCGTACCCAGGATGCAGGATGGGCACATGGCGCTACGGGTGGACCTGACGTTCGACACGGCACACGCCGAGCGGCTCGCCGAGTTCTGGAAACTGGCCCTGGGCTACGAGGACGAGCCGCCGCCACCGCCGTTCGCGACACGCGACGAGTGGGCGGCGTCCTTCGACGATCCCGAGGACTCCGGCGGCGGCGCCTGGCTGCACGATCCGGCCGGGGTGGGCCCGCGGCTCAGCTTCCTCGACGTGCCCGAGCCCAAGCGGGCCAAGAACCGCATGCACCTCGACATCCGGGTCGGCCGCTCCGCCGACCAGTGGCAGCGCATCGAACAGAAGGCCGCCGAGCTGGTCGCCGCGGGCGCCACCATCCTGCACACCACCGACGGCCACCACATCGTGATGGCCGACCCGGAGGGCAACGAGTTCTGCATCGCTCCCTGATCAGGCCGCCCCTCGCCGCTTGACCCTCGCGGCTCGCGGCCTCTCGCCGCGGCTTGCGGGTCAGGCGCGGCCTCTCGCCGCGGTTTGCGGGTCAGCCGCGGCTTTTCGCCGCGGCTCGCGGGTCAGGCGCGGCGTTCGCGGAGGACGAAGCGGCCGGTCTCGCCCGGGGCGGTGGGGTCGCGGTCGAACTGCCGGACTTCCGGGAAGCCGGCCCGTTCGGCGACGATGCCGGAGGCGACGTTGGCGACATCGTGCTGGATCGCGATCCGGTCGATGCCGTCGAGGGCCAGCGCGACGCGGGCGATGGCGTCGACGGCGGCCGTCATGTAGCCGCGCCGGGTGTACGTCGAGCGCAGCCAGTAGCCGATCTCCAGCACGCCGGGGCCGAGCCGTGTCATCAGGCCGATCGAGCCGATCAGCTCGCCGACCGTGGTGAAGATGGCGTAGTTGAACTCGGTGCCGGCCTCCCAGCTCTTCACCGAGCGTTCGATGTACTCCCGCGTGTCGCTGAGCACGTAGCTGTCGGACGCCCAGGGCAGGAACGGCTCCAGCTCGGGGATCGACTCCCGGATCGCGGCCGTCCCCTCCTCGGCCCACTCGGCTTCCCACCGTTTCAGCACGAGCTGTCCAGCATTGATCATCTCAGGCGGTTCCATGCCCGCAAGCCTCCCATTCGCCGCACCCCTCGTCGATCCCGCGGGTGCCGGGGCGGGGGATGCGGCGGTTGGTTCTGAGGGGTGTCTCGAGGGGGCCGGACACCCCTCAGAACCAGCCGCTCAGGGAAGGGCAGAGGCCGGGTCGGCGTCGGTGGAGGGGAGGGGCGTGGTGCGGAGGGTGGCGCCGCGGAGGTAGCCGACGGCGCCCAGGATCAGGAGAGCGGCCAGGGTGCCCAGGGTGAAGAGCTCGAACCGGGACTGGGTGACGCCCCAGATGTCGGTGAAGGAGTAGTCCAGGGAGAAGAGGAACTCCAGGGTGCCGGGGAAGACCGCCACCCAGGAACCGAGCAGGACCCAGGCGAAGCAGATGGCGCCCAGTGCGGCGAAACCGCGGTCGGAGACCGGGACGCGGTAGGGGCGGGGGACGTCGGCCTTGCGGAGGCGGACGGCGGCCGGGATCACCAGGAGGTAGCTGAGCAGGAACGTGGAGATGGAGATGGTCAGCACGACGCCGAAGACCGCGGCGCTGTCGCCGGTGATGCGCATCGAGGCCAGCAGGAAGACGGTGGCTACCACGCCGGAGAGGATGTTCACCCGGACCGGGGTGCCGAGGCGCTCGGAGAAGCGGCCGAAGAAGCCGCCGAAGAACGAGCCGTCGGCGGCGGCCATCGCCTGCATGCGGTCGGAGACGATCATCCAGGCGGAGCCCTGGCTGGCCAGGATGAAGACCATGGCGACGGCGGTGATCGTGAGCAGGGTGTCGGCGGCGCCGCCGTAGACCGAGTAGACCGTGGCGACCGCGTCGAGCAGGCCGCCGATGCCGGTGATCTGGTCGGCGGGGATGACCAGCAGGATGGCGAGGATCGGGATCAGGTAGCAGGCGGCGGCGGTCGCGCAGGAGCGGGCGATGGAGACCGGGACGTCGCGGGCCGGGTTCTGCATCTCGCCGGCGGCGCTGCTGGAGGATTCGAAGCCGAGGTACGCGAAGAGCAGGATCGGCACCGAACCGAAGAGACCGGCCAGCGTCGGGCTGAAGCTGCCCGTCGAGAGGCCCGCGGTGCCGTGCTGAGCGGCGTAGATGATCGTGGTGAGGACGAAGAAGACCAGCAGCGCGACCTTGACCACGGCGCCGGCGGTGGGGAGCCACTTGCCGCGCTTCAGGCTGACCACGGCGGCCAGCACGGTGATCCAGATGAACACGATCTTGAACGCGTAGTCGGCGAACGAGCCGGACGGGAGCGGGGAGAGGTAGCTGTCCCAGGTCTCGGCGGCGAGGAAGGCCATCGAGCCGCCCACCCAGACCGGCTGGGTCACCCAGGTGAGCAGGGCGGCGATCGCGGCGGCGCCCCGGCCGAACGCGGTGCGCACCCAGATGTAGGCCCCGCCCTCCTGCGGGAACGCGGCGCCCACCTCGGCGAAGATCAGGCCGTACGGGACCAGGAAGAAGACGGCGAGCACGAGAGCCCAGGTGAACGCCTCGGCGCCGTAGGTGGAGACCTGCCCGAGCGTCTCCAGGCCGACGACCGCGGCGATCATCAGGAAGATGATGTCGAAGCGGCCGAGCGTGCGGTGAAGCCGGCCGGTCTGTTCCACGGCGAGACTGGTCGAACTGTCGGTCGGTGCCGGCACGGCAGGCCTCACATTCTTTACGGCACATCGCAAACTATGGCCGTTGACCTTGCCCGAAATTCGTTTCCAACTGGTGAAACAGGTCGCATGAATTTTCGATGGTGAGCATCAACACGACAGATGGGTACGGGTGGCCTGGCAACAGGCCGGACACACGATTGTAATGGGAGCGCTCCCATGTAACGATGACCATCACTGTCGTCAACGCGTAACGCGTACACAAAAAATCGAGGGACCATGCAGATGCGCCTGCTCGCGCGGCTCGCCTTGGCCACCCTGGTGGTCGCGGCTCCGCTCTCCCTGGCTCTCCAATCGCAGGCCGCGCAGGCGGCCGATCCCGTCACCGTCCTGACCAGCGACTTCGAGGACGGCACCGTCCAGAGCTGGGGCGGCCGCTCGGCCGAGACCCTGGCCAACAGCACCACGGTCGCCCACGGCGGCACGCACAGCCTCGCCGTCACCGGGCGCACCGCGGCCTGGCAGGGGCCCGCGCTCAGCGTGCTCAGCACCTTCGCGAAGGGCACCGCTTACACCATCTCGGTCTGGGTGCGGATGGCCGACACCTCGGACAGCGCCCGGCTCAGCGTCGAGCGCCGGACCAGCGGCACCGCCTCCTACGACACGGTGGTCGGCAACACCGCGGTGACCAGCGGCGGATGGGTCAACCTGGTCGGTCACTACACGCTCGCCTACGACGTCGACTTCCTCTCCGTGTACGTCGAGACGGCCTCCACCACCGGTTCGCTCTACATCGACGACGTGACGGCCACCTATGTGCCGGCCCAGCCGATCCAGACCGACATCCCCTCGGTGAAGGACGTGGTCACCGAGTTCCCGGTCGGCGCCGCGATCACCGGCGCGGAGATCCTCAACGAGCACGGCCAGCTGCTCACCAAGCACTTCGGCTCGGTGACGCCCGGCAACGCGCTGAAGTGGGACGCGACCGAGCCGACCGAGAACACCTTCACCTACACGCAGGCAGACCCCCTCATCGCGTACGCGAAAAGCAATGGACTGGCCATCCGGGGGCACACCTTCGTGTGGCACAACCAGACGCCGTCCTGGGTGTTCCTGGACGCCAACGGCGCCGCGATGACGGCCACCGCCGAGAACAAGGCGCTGCTGCTGTCCCGCCTCGAGAACCACATCCGGAACGTGGCCGCGCACTACGGCGACACGATCGGCACCTGGGACGTGGTCAACGAGGTGATCGACGAGTCCCAGTCGGACGGGATGCGCCGTTCCACCTGGTACACCATCACCGGACTGGACTACATCCGCACGGCGTTCCGGGTGGCCCGCGAGGTGCTGCCGAACGCGACGCTCTGCATCAACGACTACAACACCAACGTGGCGGCCAAGCGGGACGCGCTCTACAACCTGGTGTCGCAGCTGCTCAACGAGGGCGTACCGATCGACTGCGTCGGCCATCAGATGCACATCAACGTGAGCTGGCCGGCCGTGTCCGACGTCGAGGCGAGCATCCAGAAGTTCGCCACGCTCGGGGTCGAGCAGCAGGTCACCGAGATGGACGTGAGCATCTACACCAGCAGCAGCGAGTCGTACACCACGCCCCCGGCCGAGCGGCTGCTGGCGCAGGCCTACGTGTACCGGGACATGTTCGCGCTGTTCCGCGAGTACGCGGACGACATCACCTCGGTGACACTCTGGGGCCTGGCCGACGACAACACCTGGCTGGACACGTACCCGGTGGCCCGCAAGGACGCGCCACTGCTCTTCGACACGGTGCTGCAGGCCAAGTCCGCGTACTGGGGCGTGGTCGACCCGACGAAGATCTCCACGACCACGTCGTCCTCACCGTCAGCGTCGTCTTCACCGTCAGCCTCGTCCTCGTCCTCGTCCTCGTCCTCGCCGTCGGCCTCGGCGTCCACGTCGGCCTCGCCCGGTACCTCCGCGTGCTCCGTGGCGTACCGGGTCACCGGATCCTGGACCGGGGGCTTCCAGGGGGATGTGAAGATCACGAACACCGGGACCGCCGCGATCAACGGGTGGACGCTGGCCTGGACCTTCACCGGCGGGCAGACGGTCACCCAGCTCTGGAACGGGACGGTCAGCCAGAGCGGGTCCGCGGTCACCGTGACCAACGCGTCGTACAACGGGACGGTGGCCGCCGGGGGATCTACGTCGATCGGCTTCCTCGGCTCGTGGGCCGGGACCAACCCGGTGCCCACCGCATTCACCGTGAACGGCACCGCCTGCGCCGTGGCCTGAGAAAGGTCCAGCTAATCCTGTTCATTCCGTTCGTCCCCTTCTTTCGCAGGGAGGTGCAGCACGCGCTTTCCCGGAGTCCGGGGTCCGGCCGAAATGGTCCTGTACGTTTCGGACCGGACCGCGGGGCGGGTCAACGTGGACCCGCTCGTATCGCGTGTTCGCCGGGCGATCGTCGGCCGCTCGATCGTGATCTCGCCGGTCACGGCCTGCCGTGCGTTACGGTCGGCCGCTCGTCGTGCGGTGCGTTACGGTCGGCCGCTCGTCGTGCGTTACGGTCGGCCGCTCGTCGTGGCCAGGGGCGGCAGGCGTACACGTCGATGTCTGTGGGGGGCGGTGCAGCCGCACGATGCGTGATCGTGTCGCTCCAGCGCCCGCCCGAGGGCGCGCCAGGCACTCAAACAGTCATCGTGTGCCCGTGCCGCCCCGTGCTCAGCTTGATCGTGTACCTCCGGCGCCCCACGGAACAGGATTGCGCGCTCGCGCCGCCCTCCACGCGCGAAGTGTGTCCCCGCACCGCCCTCTACGGGCCGGAACGTGTGCCGGAGCCGCCCCTCAGCGAATCACCGTGTACCGCAGTCGCCCCACCACGGCTTGCCGTGTGCTGCAGCCGCCCCGGCGCTCCAGCGGGGCCGATACATCTGGCTTGATGCATCTGGCTTGATGCATCTAGCTTGATGCATCTAGCTTGATGCATCTGGGGTGATGCATCTGGGGTGATGCATCGTTTTTGATGCTTCGGTTCTGATCCATTCGGGCGTTCCGTGCTGTCGGGGTGATCTCCATAATGGACGGCATGTCTGCGGAGAGCACGACGGTGGGGATCATCGGGGCGGGGCCGGCCGGACTGGCGCTCGCGAACCTTCTGCAGCGGTCCGGGGTTGCCTGTGTGGTGCTGGAGCTGCGGGAACGGGCGTATGTCGAGGAGCGCCAGCGGGCCGGGGTGATCGACCACTTCGTGGGGCAGATCTTCGAGGAGTCCGGGCTCGCCGAGGCGCTGACCGCGGGTATGCCGGTGGAGACGCTGCTGGAGATCCGGAACGAGGGGGTGCCGCGCTTCCTGGACGGTCCGGGGCTCGCCGGTGGCCGTCCCAGTCGGCTGGTGCCGCAGCAGATGCTGGTCCGCCGGATGATCGGCACGTTCCAGGATGGCGGCGGGGACCTGCGCTTCGGGGCGCGGGACATCACACTGCACGACCTGGACGGCGCGCGCCCGCGGGTGGTGTACCGGGACGCCGACGGCACCGAGCGCGAGCTGACCTGCGACTATCTGGCCGGGTGCGACGGGTACCACGGGGTGAGCCGGGGCAGCATCCCGGACGGGGAACTGACCACGTACCGCTTCGACCACCGGCTCGGCTGGTACACGGTGCTGGCCGACTCGCCGGCGCCGCGCTACCCGCTGATGGCGATCAGCCGGCACGGGTTCGCGGCGCAGTTCGCGCGGGGTCCGCACGCGAGCCGGTTCTACCTGCAGCACCCGTACGGTGAGGACCCGCGGAACTGGTCGGACGAGTACACCTGGGAGCAACTCCGCCTCCGGCTCGGGGACGATGCGCTGCCGATCGGCGCGATCACCGGCCGTGAGGTCGTCGAGATGCGCAGCTTCGTGGTGGAGCCGATGGCGTACCGGAAGCTGTTCCTGGTGGGGGATGCGGCGCACATCATCACGCCGATGGGTGCGAAGGGCATGAACCTGGCGGTCACCGACGCGTACGTGCTGGCCCGGGCGATCATCGCGGCCGAGGAGAAGGGCGATGGCAGCGGGCTGGCGGCGTACTCCGACGTGTGCCTGCGCCGTACCTGGGACTACCAGGAGTTCTCCCGCTGGTTCTCGGAGATGGTCCACGAGGCGGGCGACCACTCCGAGGACGGCGCCTTCCGGCGGAAGCTGGCCCAGGCCCGCCTGGAGCGCCTGTTCAGCTCCCCGACGGCGGGCGCGGCCTTCGCCGACCTGATGGCGGGCACTCCCGTCTGACGGACCGATACGGCCGGCGATGGCGGGGCGTGGATCTTCTTGGCTGGCGCGCAGGGGTGTCTCAGGCGCCGCGAGGCACCCCTGGCGACCAGCCGGGGAAGATCCACCGGCGATGCGGAGAGCGGTGGGACCACCGTGGGCGCGGGTCACCGACTTCACGCCGCGGAATGTGCAGTTCGACTACGTGTGAGTCACGGGGTGGGCGGGCGGTCGCCGGAGGTGGCGGGAGAGGGTGACGGGGTGCCGGTCCAGGCCTGCCAGAGGTGGTGGTAGCGGCCGGCTGAGGCCAGCAGGGCGGCGTGGGTGCCCTCCTCGACGACGCGGCCGGCGTCCATCACCAGGATGCGGTCGGCGGTGGCGGCCTGGGTCAGGCGGTGGGCGATGATCAGGGTGGTGCGGCCCTCGGTGGCCGCCGTGGCGGCGTGGTCCAGGTCGCGGGCGCCGGTGCTGCCGGCCTCGGCGGTGGCCTCGTCGAGGATCGCGACCGCGGGGTCGGCGAGGAGTAGGCGGGCCATGGCGAGTTGCTGGGCGCGGGCCGGGGTGAGCTGGTGGCCGCCCTCGCCGACGTGGGTGGCCAGGCCCTCCGGGAGCGTCGCCAGCCATGACGAGGCGCCGATGCGGTCCAGGGCCGTGGCCAGGTCCGCGTCGGTGGCGTCCGGGCGGGCCAGGCGCAGGTCCTCGGCGAGCGGGCCGGCGAAGACGTGTACCTCCTGGCTGATCAGGGCGACCGGGCCGTCGGCGGTGACCGAGCCGGAGTGCGGTTCGAGCAGGCCGGCGGCGATCGCGGCCAGGGTGCTCTTGCCGGCGCCGCTCGCGCCGACCAGGGCGACCCGTTCGCCGGGCGCGAGCCGGAGCGCGATGTCGGCGAGGATCACCGGGCCGTCCGGGTCGTAGCGGTGCTCGGCGACGGTCACCTCCAGCGCGCCGGACTCGGCACCGGAGGGTGCCGCGGCGGGTGAGCCGGAAAAATCAGAAATGTCGGAAATATCGGCTGCGCTGAGGGGGCAGGCGGCGGCGGGTGCGGCGGCAGCGGCGGGTGCGGCGGGTGCGGCAGCAGCGGCGGGGGCGGGGGCGGGGAGGGAGGCGACGCCGACGATGCGGGAGAGGGCGGCGGTGGCCAGCATCGTGGTGTCGGCCTCCATCAGCAGGATGCCGATCGGGTTGAAGAGGCGGTGGAAGTAGAGCGCCGCCGCGGTCGCCGCGCCGACCGTGCCCAGACCGTCGCGGACCAGCAGGAAGCCGACGACCAGGACGGCGGCGAGGCCGATCAGCTCGGCGCGGTTCAGGCGTGAGGTGAAGCGGGTGTAGAGCTGGAAGACCTCCAGCGCGAGGTCGCGGCCGATGGCGGAGCGTGCCGCGATCCGGTCCACGTGCTCGCGCTCGGTACGGTACGCCCGGACCGTCGCCGCGCCGCCGAGGGCGCCGGAGAGCGCCTGGGTACGCTCCCCGGCGGCGACCCGCTCCTTCGCGAAGTACGGCATCGAGCGGGGCAGGTACCAGCGCAGGGCGAGGGCGTACCCGGGTGCGGCGGCGAGTCCGGCCAGGCCGAGCCGCCAGTCCAGGGCGAACAGCCCGGCGGCGGTGAGCAGCACCGAGAGCAGCGCCCAGGCGAGGACCGGGCCGCTCGTGGTGATGGCGTTGGCGACCAGCGCGACGTCGTCGCCGGTCCGGGAGAGCAGGTCGCCGGTGCCGGCCCGTTCCAGGGTGGCGCGGGGCAGGTGCAGGGCGCGGTCGACGACGCGTTCCCGGAGCCGGGCCACCACCGTCTCGCCGAGGCGGGCGGCGAGGGTGGCGCCGGCCGCGGTCAGTGCGCCGCCGGCCAGGGCGGAGACCGCGATCGCCACGGCCAGCATGACGACCCGGCGGGTGTCCGCGCCGGCCATCACGTCGTCGACGAGGCGGCCGAGCACCCAGGGCGGTACCAGTCCGGCGGCCGCGGCGGCCACCAGCATGACCAGGGTGGTCGCGGTGAGGCCGGGCAGCTGGGCGAGCTCGGCCCGCGCCGCGGCCCACGTCTCACGCGGCGTGGCGATGGGCAGAAGCGGTCTGGTCACGGCGCGACCTTCCAGAGCCGGAAAAGGATCGGGGGCGTCATCGGAGCACGGTCTCCCGGTAGCGCGGGTCGGCGGCGAGCAGCCGTTCGTGGGTGTCCTCGGCGACGATCCGGCCGTCGTCCAGCACGACGACCCGGTCGGCGGCGCCCAGCAGGGCGGGACTGCTGGTGACGATCAGCGTCGCCCGGGGGGCGGGGCGCGCCGACGGGAGGCGTTCGGCGATCAGCGACTCGGTGACCGCGTCGACCGAGGTGGTGGGGTCGTGCAGGACCAGCACCGCGGGCTCGGCGGCGAACGCCCGGGCCAGCGCGACCCGCTGCCGCTGCCCGCCGGAGAGGTTGGCGCCGCGTTCGATCAGCACCTGGTCGAGGCCGTCCGGATGGCCGTCCCGGATGTCCTCGGCGGCGGCGGAGCGGAGATGCCGGTCGTCGCCGCCGAGGTTGGCGCGCAGGGTGCCCTCGAAGAGCGTGACGTGGTGCGGCTCGGCGTGCAGCGCGCCGTCGATCAGGATGGTGCCCTGGTAGTCGTCCCGGGCGACCGCCCCGGCGAGCAGGGTGACCAGGGCCTCGGCGTCCCGCGGGTCGTGGGCGAGCACGGCGAGCACCTCGCCCGCGCCCAGGGACAGGTCGACGCGGCGGAGGGGACCGTACGTGAGCCCGGAGATCGTGAGGCGGACGGAGGCCGGCGGCGGTGCGGTGAGCGTGCCCACCTCCCAGGCCGGCGCGGCGTCGACGACACGGGCCACCCGGCCGGCCGAGGCGCGTGCGGTGGCGAGGATCTGCAGGCAGTGGCCGAGGGTCTGCACCGGCTCGGCGATGAACTGGGCGAGACCGACCACCGAGACCAGCTCGCCGACGGTGAGCCGGCCGCGCAGCGCGAGCCAGCCGGCCACCCCGGTGATCGCGGCGAGCAGCAGCCCGTTGACCGCGGTGACCAGGCCCAGGTGCAGGCCCTTCGCGGTGGCGGCGCGCAGCGTGTCGGTGAGCGCGTCCCGGCTCGCGGTGGCGTAGCGGCGGGCCGCGTGGTGCTGCGCGTTGAGGCCGCGGAGCACACGCAGGCCGGTGACCAGGTCGGAGGCGAGGGCGTTGGTCGTCGCGAGGGCCGCCTGCTGCGTCTCGCTCCGGCGGGTCAGCAGCGGCGCGAGGCGCTGCATCGCCAGGAGCACCAGGGGTACGGCCACCAGCACACCGAGACCGAGCGGCAGGTCGACGGCGATCAGCGCGACCGCGGCGACGACCAGGGCGGTGGTGGCCGCGAACGCCATGCCCGCGCCGTGCAGCATCTGCGCGGCGAGATCGGTGTCGGACGCCGCGATGGTGAGCACCTCGCCGTCGCGCAGCCCGGACCGGTGCCCGCGCGGGTCGAGCGCGCGTTCGGCGATCTCCACCCGGATCGCGTACGCCTCGTGCTCGATCGCGGCGAAGACCTGCCGGGAGCCGAAGCGGTAGGCGAGCGCCAGCACGGTGAAGAGCGCGGCGAGCCCGGCCAGTGAGAACAGCAGCGCGGTGGTGTCCGAGGGTGCCACCGCCCGGTCGATGATCACGCCGATCGCGACCGGGACCAGCGCCTCGGAGGTCTGGTGCAGGCAGAGCAGCGCGACGCCGCCGCCGATCCGGGCGCGCTGCCGCCGCAGAGCTCTTCGCAGTACGTGTGTCGACATGCCCCGCCGTTCGGTGATTTAGGGTGGCCTTACTTTATCCATCGACAACGGGGAGTTCCTTGATGGTGCGCCGGATAGTGACGGTTCTCGCGCTGGTCATGGCGGGTCTGGCGGTCCCTCGGCCGGCGCTCGCGGCGAACAGCGGCGTGCTGGAGTACCTCGGCCGGATCTCCGGGACGGCGACACTCTCCGGGCAGTACAACCGTCAGCCGCTCGCGACACCGTCGATGTGGTCGCAGCGGGCGTACGACATCACCGGGGCGTGGCCGGCGGTCTGGGGGCAGGACTTCGAGTTCGAGGCGAGCGAGGTGGCCGCCCGGCAGACCATGGTCGACGAGGCGATCAGCCAGTGGAGTGCCGGATCGCTGGTCACCCTCTCCTGGCACGTCTGCCCGCCGACCGTGGCGGAGCCCTGCGACTACTACGACGACGTGCGCGGGGACCTCACCGACGCGCAGTGGACCGAGATCCTGACCGACGGGTCGGCGCTGAACACGGCGTGGAAGGCGCGGCTGGACGCGATCGTGCCGTACCTCGCCCAGCTGCGCGACGCGGGCGTCGAGGTGCTGTTCCGGCCGCTGCACGAGCTGAACGAGACGGCGTTCTGGTGGAGCGGGCACACCGGCAGTCCCGCGCTCTACCGGATCACCCACGACTACCTGCTGGCGCAGGGGCTGACCAACCTGGTCTGGGTCTGGAACGTGGACGACTGGGCGGCCTCGACGGCGCTGGCGAAGTACTACCCTGGCGCGGACTACGTGGACGTGGTCACCCTCGACGTGTACCGGAACCGCTTCCCGACGCAGGAGTACTACGACGCGATCCGGGCGATCGCGGGCGGGAAGCCGATCGCGCTCGGCGAGGTGGCGAGCGTGCCGGCGCCCGCGGACCTGGCCGGGCAGCCGCTCTGGACGTACTGGCTGCCGTGGGCGGAGTACCTGGTCGACGCCGCCTACAACACCGACGACGCGATCCGGGCCACCTACGCCGACGGCCGGACCGTCAACCGGGACGAGGTGGCGGTGCCGGTGAACCTGTCGAAGGGGCGGCCCACGTACGCCTCGTCGGTGGACAGCACCACCCGGCCGGCCACCTCCGCGACCGACGCGAGCATGACGACACGCTGGTCCAGTGCGTACACGAGTGATGGTTGGATCTATGTCGATCTCGGGGCGGTGCGGAGCGTGCGCTCGGTGCAACTGGCCTGGGAGGTGGCGTACGCGAAGAAGTATCAGATCCAGACCTCGACCGATCAGACCACCTGGACCACCGTCTACCAGAACGACGCCGGTGACGGCGGGACCGACGCCATCGCGTTCACGACCCCGGTCGGCGCCCGGTACGTGAAGATGTACGCCTGGTCCCGCGCCACCGTGTACGGCTACTCGCTCTGGGACATGAGCGTGTTCGGCTGACCGGGGCTATTCGGTGGTCGGCGCCTTGGGGCAGCCGTTCTTCTCCTGCCAGGCCTTCGTCGCGGCCGCCGCCGACTTGTCCTTGCCGGCCTTCCAGGCGTCCAGGTACCGCCACGGCCAGATGGTGCCCCGCTGGTTCCACCAGTCGCCGGTCTCCGCGCACGGCGGGGAGATGCCGAAGTGCAGGTGGCAGGCGCTCGCGTCGCCGGTGTCGCCGACCTTCGCGATGGTCTCGCCGCCGGTGACCCGGGCGCCCACCTTGATCTTGGCGGCGATGAACGAGAGGTGCGAGCCGTAGTAGCGGGCGCCGTCGTCACCGAGGATGGAGATGGAGAGGCCGCCGCGGGTGGCCCCGTCGTTCACCGACGCCTTCCAGGTGTCCTTCTTCGAGACCGCCAGGACGGTGCCGCTGACCACGGCGCGCACCTTGTTCCCGCAGTTCGTGATGATGTCGCTGGCCGGGTAGTCGTGGTGGGTGTGCGCGTACGAGTTGTTCCCGACCACCGGGAAGTAGAAGTCCAGCTTCGTGGTCGCCGCAGCGGACGCCGACGCCGACGCGGAGGGCGACGCGGTCGCCTCCAGCGAGGGCGAGGGCGAGGACGGCAGGGCGGGTGAGGCGGCGGCCGACGCGGTGTCGGCGACCACCGGCGGCGCGGACGCCTCGAAGAAGACCGGGTCGCCGGACCCGCCGCCGCACCCGGCCAGGCTGATCATCGACAAGCCCGCCACGAACCAGGCTCCGAACCTGCGCACCGTTGCCGTCCCCCTTCCGGCGGCCGCGGGCGCGGCACCGACCGAACACCCTACGCCTTCCGGGCAACGGCTCCATAGACGGCGACCTGATCGGCGGTGGCCCGCTGATCGGAACAGCGGCCGTCAGGACGGCCAGTCGACGCTGAAATACTGCGTCTCCTGGAACTCGCGCAACCCCTCGCGGGCACCCTCGCGGCCCAGGCCGCTCTGCTTGACGCCGCCGAACGGGGCCGACGGGTCGGAGACCAGACCGCGGTTGACGCCGATCATGCCGGCCTCGATCCGCTCGCTGATCCGCAGCGCGCGGCCCAGGTCACCGGCGAAGACGTAGGCCGCGAGGCCGTACTCCGTGTCGTTGACCAGCCCGAGCAGCTCGTCCTCGTCGCGCCAGGTGACGACCGGGGCGACCGGGCCGAAGATCTCCTCGCGGACGATCGGGGCGTCCGGCGCGACGTCGATCAGCACGGTCGGCGGGTAGAAGTGGCCGGGCGCCTCCGGCACCGTGGCCCGGTGGGTCACCCGCGCGCCGTTCTCGATCGCTTCCTCCACCGTACGGGCGACGCGCTGGGCCGCGGCGGCGCTGATCAGCGGGCCGATCGCCGCACCGTCGGCGGCCGGGCCCACGGCGAGCTTCTCCACCTCGGCGCCGAACCGGGCGACGAACGCGTGCACCACGTCCGCGTGCACCAGGAACCGGTTCGCGGCGGTGCACGCCTGGCCGCCGTTGCGGAACTTGGCGATCATCGCGCCGGCCACCGCGGCGTCCAGGTCGGCGTCCTCGGTGACGACGAACGGCGCGTTGCCGCCCAGCTCCATCGACGAGTTGACCACCCGGTCGGCGGCGTGCCGGAGCAGCACCCGGCCCACGGTGGTGCTGCCGGTGAACGAGATCTTGCGGACCCGTTCGTCGTTGAGCCAGGCGCCGACCACGGTGGACGCGCTGGTCGTGGTGACCACGGTGACCACGCCGTCGGGCAGGCCCGCCTCGGTGAGCAGCCGGGCGATGGCGAGCGCGGTCAGCGGGGTCTCGGCGGCGGGCTTCAGCACCACGGTGCATCCGGCCGCGATCGCCGGGCCGATCTTCCGGGTCACCATGGCGGCCGGGAAGTTCCAGGGCGTGACCAGCGCGGCGACGCCGACCGGGCGGTGCGTGACCAGCGTGCGGGTGCCGCCGGCCGGGGACTCGCCGTACTCGCCGCCGGGGCGGACCGCCTCCTCGGCGAACCAGCGGAAGAACTCGGCCGCGTAGGTGACCTCACCGGCGGCGTCCGCGAACGACTTGCCGTTCTCGCGGGTGATCAGTTTCGCCAGCTCGGTGCGGTCCCGGATCATGAGCTCGTACGCCCGGTGCAGGATCTCGGACCGGGTGCGGGGAGCCGTACGCGAAAAAGCGCCGAAAGCGGAGGCCGCGGCATCCACCGCGCGCCGGGCGTCGTCGGCGTCGCCGTCCGCGACCTCCGCGATCGGCTCGAGGGTGGCCGGGTCGATGACCTGGAAGATGTTCACTCGGTCTCCTGGAATGCCTCGGCCAGCACGTCGAAGGCCTCGTCGAGCAGGTCGTCGGTGATCGTCAGTGGGGGCAGGAAGCGCAGCACGTTGCCGTAGGTGCCGCAGCTCAGCACGATGACGCCGCGCTGGTGGCAGTAGCGGGCGACGTCCCGGGCCAGGCGCGGGTCGGCCTCGGTGGTGCCCGGCCTGACCAGCTCGATCGCGACCATGCCGCCCCGGCCGCGCAGGTCGCCGATCCGGTCGTCGCCGATCTTCCGGATCTTGTCGAAGATCAGCTGCTGGACGGTGCGGGCCCGCTCGACCAGGCCGTCCTCCTCGATGGTCGCGATCGCGGCGAGCGCGGCGGCACACGCGATCGGGTTGCCGCCGTAGGTGCCGCCCAGGCCACCCGCGTGCGGCGCCGCCATGATCTCGGCGCGGCCGGTGACCGCGGAGAGCGGCAGCCCGCCCGCGATGCCCTTGGCCGTCACGATCAGGTCCGGGACCACGCCCTCGCGGTCGCAGGCGAACATGTCGCCGGTACGGGCGAAACCGGTCTGCACCTCGTCGGCGACGAAGACCACGCCGCTCGCCCGGCACCACGCCGCGAGCGCGGGGAGGAAGCCGTCGGCGGGCTCGATGAAGCCGCCCTCACCCTGGATCGGCTCGATCACCACGGCCGCCAGGTTCTCCGCGCCGACCTGCTTCTCGAGCAGGTCGATCGCTACGGCTGCCGCCTCGGCCCCGGTCTTTCCGTCCTTGAACGGGTATGACCCCGGCGCCCGGTAGACCTCCGGAGCGAACGGACCGAAGCCGTGCTTGTACGGCATGCTCTTCGCGGTCATCGCCATGGTCAGGTTGGTCCGGCCGTGGTACGCGTGATCGAAGACGGCCACCGCGTCCTTCCCGGTGTACGCGCGGGCGATCTTCACCGCGTTCTCCACCGCCTCGGCACCGGAGTTGAAGAGCGCGCTGCGCTTCTCGTGGTCTCCCGGGGTGAGCCGGTTCAGCGCCTCGCAGACCGCCACGTAGCCGTCGTACGGGGTGACCATGAAGCAGGTGTGGGTGAACGCCTGGACCTGCTCGGTCACCGCCGCGACCACCCGGGGCGCGCTGGCGCCGACCGTGGTCACCGCGATGCCGGACCCGAGGTCGATCAGGTGGTTGCCGTCGACGTCGACGACGATCCCGCCGCCGGCGCTCGCGGCGAAGACCGGCATCGTGGTGCCGACACCGCCGGCCACCGCGGCCTGCTTGCGTTCCATGAGCTCCACGGATCGGGGGCCGGGGAGCTCGGTGACGAGTCTGCGCTGCTGAGTTGGGCTCACCCGGCCAGTCTGGGAACCGCGACCTATGCTCGTCCAGTTCCTTTCAGGCAGCATGGCTATGCTCTTTGGGCATGGAGGATCACTGACCCTGGAGGCTCGCTGAGCATGGAGCTGCGCCACCTGCGCTACTTCGTGGCGATCGCCGAGGCCGGCACGGTCAGCGCGGCCGCAGCCCGCCTGCACCTGACCCAGCCGGTGCTCTCCCGCCAGCTCGGCAAGCTGGAGCGCGAACTCGGCGTCGCCCTCTTCGACCGCTCCGGGCGGCGCCTCGAGGTGACCGCGACCGGTCAGGCGCTGCTCCCGCTCGCCCGAGACGTGCTGGGCCGGGCCGACGCGCTGCGAGTGGCGGCCGGGTTCTTCGCACACGGCCGCCTGGAACGGCTGACGATCGGCGCGCCGACGGTCACCCTCACCGACGTGGTCGCGCCCTTCATCGCCACCCTGGAACCGGACGATCCGGACGTCGACGTGCTCGGCGCCGACGGCAGCACCCCGGCCGAAGCGCTCCGGCTCGGCGCCGACCTGGCCATCGGGACCGTCCAGCCGCAGGATCCCTATCGGTCACAGCCGCTCGCGGTGCTGCCGGTCTGGGCGTACGTCCCACCCGGGCACCCGTGGGCCGCCCTGCCGGTGGTACCGCTCGCCGAGCTGGTGCGGGCGCCGCTGATCGGGATGCCGCCGACCTTCACCTCCCGGCAGTCGCTCGACGCGGCCGTGGTCGAGGCCGGGGCGACGTACCGGTCGCTGACCGAGGCGGCGAACGGGACGGTGGCCCAGGCCCTGGCCGCGGCCGGCCGGGGGATCGCGGTGGCCTCGGACGACCCGCGGTTCGGGCTGGTGCCGCTCGGCATCGACCTGGGTGGCCGGCGCCTGAGCATCCGGCTGGTGGCCGCCTGGGACTCCCGGCACGCGGCCGCCGCGACGCTGGCCGACTTCGCCGACCGCCTCGGCGCCTTCGTCCGGGACCGCTACGCCTTTCTGGGTACGCCCTCCGGCGACACCCGCTCGTAGGATTCCCCGGTGGGGATCGAGCTGGTCTGGTACGCCGCTTACGGGTCGAACATGTACGCCGCGCGACTCCGGTACTACCTCGCGGGAGGGCGCCCGCCCGGTGGCCGCCGGGTCCTGCCGGGGTGCCGGGACGCGGCGGAGCCCCTGGACACCGCGGCGGTGACGCTGCCCGGCGGGATCTACTTCGGGCTGGAGTCCGGACAGTGGACCGGCGGGCTGGCCATGTACGACCCGGAGCTGCCCGGGACGGTGGCGGCGCGGGCGTACCTGCTGACCGCCGGGCAGTTCTCCGACCTGGCCGCCCAGGAGATGTACCAGGACCCGGGGGTCGACCTGGAGGTGCTCGACGACGTGGTCCGGCACGGGCGGGTGCGGCTGGGGCCGGGGCGCTACGAGACGCTGGTCTGCGCGGGGGAGCGTGCGGGGCACCCGGTCCTGACGTTCACGGCACCGTGGACGGCTCGGGACGTCGAGCCCAACGCCCCGGCGGCGGCGTACCTCTCGATGCTCGCCGGCGGCCTGCACGAGGCCCACGGCTGGACCCCCGGCGAGATCGTCACCTACCTGGCCGCCCGCCCGGGCGTCCACGGCGCATGGTCCCGCGCCGACCTGCACAGTCTCGTCACCGAGGTCCTGCCCTCCTGACTGACGTCCACGAGGGCACGCGTGATCCCGCTGGTCAGTCCCGCCCGAGACACCCCTGCACGCCAGCCCGCCCCCTGGCAGGCGGTGCCCGGTCGGCGGCCATGACGAAACCCGGCCGACGGAGCCGGCGGTTCGCGGCCGACGGTGTTCGGGCGATCTCGCTGAGCGTCGCCGGCCGGGCGATGGCGGTGCGGGTGGCCGGGTGCAGTTGCGGGCGTGGGCGTGGGTGGCTCGGGCGTACCGGGAATGGGGCTTTACTGGTGGTAGTCGGTGAGGAAGGTGCCGAGGCGGGTGACGGCCTCGGTGAGTACCTCGGTCGGGGCCAGGAAGACCAGGCGCAGGTAGTTGGGCTCGTCGATGTTGAAGCCGGTGCCGTGCGAGACCAGCAGGTGCTGCTGCTCCAGCAGGTCGATCACCAGGCGCTCGTCGTCCCGGATCTTGTGGACCGCCGGGTCGAGGCGGGCGAAAAGGTACAGCGCTCCGGCGGGCTTCACGCAGTCCACGCCGGGGATCGCGGTCAGGCCCTGCCAGGCCTGCTCGCGCTGGTCGTAGAGCCGCCCGCCCGGCCGGATCAGCGCCTCGATGCTCTGGTATCCGCCGAGTGCCGTCTGCACCGCGTGCTGCGCCGGGACGTTCGGGCAGAGCCGCATGTTCGCCAGCAGCTGCAGGCCGTCCAGGTACTCGCCGCCGCGGCCGCCGAAGCCGCTGACCGCGAGCCAGCCGGAGCGGAACCCGGCCGCCCGGTACGTCTTCGACAGGCCGCCCATGCTGACGATCGGCACGTCCGGCGCGAGCGCCGCCAGGGTGTGGTGCCGGGCTCCGTCGTACGTGATCTTGTCGTAGATCTCGTCGGCGAAGACCAGCAGATCGTGCCGGCGCGCGATCTCCAGCATGCCGAGCAGCGTCTCCCGGCTGTAGACGGCGCCGGTCGGGTTGTTCGGGTTGATGATCACCATGGCCCGGGTGTGCTCGGTGACCCGGGACGCGAGGTGTTCCAGATCGGGCATCCAGCCGGCGCTCTCGTCGCAGCGGTAGTGCACCGCGCGCCCGCCGGAGAGCGTCACCGCGCCGGTCCAGAGCGGGTAGTCCGGGCTCGGCACCAGCACCTCGTCGCCGGTGTCGAGCAGCGCCTGCAGACCGAGGACGATCAGCTCGGAGACGCCGTTGCCGAGCATCACGTCGTCCGGCTGGACGCTGGTGACGCCCTGGTTCTGGTAGTACTGCGCCACCGCCACCCGGGCCGAGTAGATGCCGCGGGCGTCGCTGTACCCCTGCGCGACCCCGATGTTGTGCACCACGTCGGCGACGATCGGCTCCGGCGTGGTCAGCCCCCACGGCGCCGGGTTGCCGATGTTCAGCTTGATGATCTTGCTCCCGGCGGCCTCCAGCTCCTGTGCCCGGCGCAGAACCGGACCCCGGATGTCGTACCGGACGCTCTTCAACCGGGCTGCCTGCTTCACGCTGCTGGTCTCCGTTCTGTGCCGTCGGTGCCGCGCGGTCAGTCGCTCCGCGTGCGCAACTGTGTTGTGCTGGTGGTCCGGGCCGCGCGGCCGATTGCCAGGGTATGGCTTTCAAGACTCGAACCAAACCCGTCGCCACCGATACGGCCAATCACACGGTCCTGGTCGTCGACGACGATCCGGGCGTCCGCGACCTGATCGCCTTCATCCTGGGCCGTACCGGATACCGGGTGATCACCGCCGCCGACGGCCCGACCGCGCTCGACGTCTTCCGGGAGTCCCGCCCTGACCTGGTGCTGCTCGACTTCGTCATGCCAGGCCTGGACGGGGTGAGTGTCTGCTCCCGGATCCGCGAGGAGGCCGAGGCCGCCCGCATACCGGTGGTGATGATGAGCGGTCAGGCCACCAAGGAGCAGATCGGCCGGGCGTTCGCGTCCGGGGCCGCCGAGTACGTCGACAAGCCGGTCCAGCTCCCCGAGTTGGTAGCGCTGATGCGTACGTACCTCTCGTCCTAGAGCCCGTGTTTCGGAGTCCGACCGGGGCTGCGGCGCGGTCCAGAGCGTGGCTGGCACCCGGCCGGACTCCGAAGCGCTGGCTAGTCCCGGTGCTTCCGGAACATCCGCCGGTGGCGGGCGTCTCGCTCGGCGATCCACGCCTCGATGTCCGAGGCCAGCCAGACCCGTCCCATGGCCAGCTCGTCCACCGGGTCGGGCCAGTCCGCTCGTTCGGTGAGTTGCTGAACACGTTGCCGGGTGACCGCGAGCCGGCGCGCGATCTCCTGAACTCCCATCAATACGCCCATGGCGCATGACTATAGTCAGGGGACAGGATATAATCCCGTTCTGAACAGGGGATATCTGTGATTCAGCCGCTGTGGGGATGACGCCGGTCATGCTAGTCACGGCGCGATGGGCGTCGATGCTCCCGGCCGGGTACCGTGTGCGGATGGTGTCCTCGGGGCAGGTCGGCGGGCTCGCGCTCGCCTGTGTCGTGCTGATCGCGGTGCCCGGCCCCGGCGTGCTGTTCATCATCGGTCGCGCGCTGACGTATGGTCGCGCCGCCGCGCTGGCCGGGGTCGTCGGCAACGCGGTGGGTTCCTACTGCGCGGCCGTCTGCGTCGCCGTCGGGCTGGGGCCGCTGCTGGAGCGCTCCGCCCTCCTGCTTCAGATGATCAAGTGGGTCGGTGCGCTCTATCTGCTCTGGCTGGGCGTGCAGGCGCTGCGGCACGCCGGCACCTGGGCGGAGATCAACACCCCTTCTCCCGTACGGCCACGGAGCTCCATCCGGTCGGGCGCCGTCGTCGGCTTCACCAACCCGAAGACCTACATCGTCTTCGCCGCGATCCTGCCCCAGTTCCTCGATCGATCCGGCGGCGCGATCCCGCTCCAGATGCTGGTGCTCGCCGTGGTCCCGGTCCTGATCGGCCTCGTCCTCGACAGCACCTGGGCGGTGGCGGCGGCGCGCGCCCGGTCCTGGCTGGCGCACTCCCGGGAGCGGATGCGGACGCTGGGGCGGATCGGGGCGTTCTGCATGATCGGGCTGGGGGTCTCGACCGCGCTCGCCGACGCGCGATAGCCGGGCGCCCGGGGAGGCGGCGGCTACCGGAACGCGGCGGACGGCCGGAACGCGGCGGCTACCGGAAGGTCAGCAGCAGGGCCACCGCGCTCTCCAGGTCCGGCACCACCGCCGTGGCCGCGGGCTCGTCCGGAGCCTCCGCGTACTCCCCGGTCCGCACCCGGATCGACTGCGCACCCACCCCCGCGGCGACCGCCACGTCCTTGCCCGGGCGGTCGCCGATCACCACCACGTCCCCCGCGGCCACGCCGAGCTCGCTCGCCGCCCGCAGCAACCCGCCCGGGTGCGGCTTGCGTGTTTCCCGTCCCCCCAGCTCGTCCGTGATCACGACCGTGCTGAACGCCTCGCTCAGACCGGTCGCGGCCAGCTTCGCCCGCTGGATCGCCGGGTTGCCGTCGGTCAGGCACGCGAGCGGGTACCGGGCCCGCAGCGCGGCCAGCGCCCTCGACACCCCGGGGTAGCGGGGGAGCCGCCGCGGCTGGTAGCCGGTGAACGCCGCCACCAGCGTGGGCAGAAGCTCGCGCGCCCGGACGGCGGGTACGCCGTACACCTCCAGCGCCCGGTCGATCGTCCCGCCGCGGTCCGAGCCGGCGACCAGCTGACGGCGGACGGCCCGGCTGAGCCGGATCGGGTCGAGGCCGGCGGCGGCACCGGCGCGGCCCACCGCGCGGGACGCCCCGTACAGGTAGGCGGCCTGCGGGTACAGCGTGTCGTCCAGGTCGAGGACGACGGCGGCCGGCGGTCGCTCCAGGGTGATCATGCGGCGCTCCCCAGGGTCCGCAGGGTGATCATGCGGCGCTCCCCGGCATCCGTGGCGTGATCACGCGACGCTCTCCAGGGTCCACGGCAGGCTGCCGTCGGTGTAGTCCGGCTCGTCCAGGGCCAGCAACTCCTCGGTGGACGGGTCGGCGAGCAGCGCCGCGATCCGTGCCCCGGTGTAGCCGTCGCCGTAGGGGCACGGCAGCGCCGCGATCCGGGCCAGCTCGTCCGGTGCGCTCAGCCGTCCGGCGGCGGCCACCGCCTCGTCGCTGATGCCGGTCAGGACCGCGGTGCCGGCCTCGACGCCCTCCCAGCGCGGGGTGGAGCGCCGCAGCACCACGACCGGCACGCCCAGGTGGGCCGCCTCCTCCTGCAGACCGCCGGAATCGGTCACCACCACCCTGCTGCGGGCCAGGGCGCCGAGGAGTTCGTCGTACCCCAGTGGGCTCTCGCAGGTGACGCCCGGCAGGGCGGTGAGGCGGTCGATCAGGCCGTGCTGCTCCAGCCTGGCCCGGGTTCTCGGGTGGATCGGGAAGCGCACCGGACCGATTCCGGTCAGCCGTCCGATCACCTCGACCAGCTCGGTGAGGCGCGCGGGGTCGTCGACGTTGGACGCCCGGTGCGCGGTGACCAGCACGCCGGTGCGGCCGGCGGGCGGGACCGGGCGGACGCCCCGTTCGCGCAGCGCGTCGATCACCGGGTTGCCGACCACGAAGATCCGCTCGGCGGCCACGCCCTCGCTGATCAGGAACGCCGCGGCGCGGTTCGTCGGGGCGAAGTGGATCTGCGCGGTGGCGGCGGCGACACGGCGGTTCACCTCCTCGAGGCTGCGCGGGTTGAAGCTGCGCAGGCCCGCTTCCAGGTGCGCGAAGGGTACGCCGGCACCCCGGGCGGCCAGCGCGTACGCCGGCACGGTGTGCGTGTCGCCGAGCGCCAGCACGACGTCGGCCGGGTGCTCGGCGAGGGCCTCGGCGGCACCGGCGACCAGGTCGGCGAGGCGACTACGGCTGCCGGGCGGGGTGAGCCGGACGTCGGGGGTGAGGCCGAGGTCGCGCTGCACGTCCCCGCTCATGGCGGCGTCCTGGTGCTGCCCGGTGTCGACGGTGACGACGTGGTGCCCTGCGGCGCGCAGCGCGTGCACCACCGGCGCCAGCTTGATCACTTCCGGTCGCGTGCCGAACGGCACCATGATCCGCTTCATCGGGCGAGCTCCAGCTCAGGTGCAGCCGTGACGCCAGCAGGAATTTCCGAGATGTCGGGAACCTCATAAAAGATCTCGTCGAAGTGACGGGTCATCCGCAGGCCGGCGCGGAAGCCCATGGCCGGGAGCGCTTCGCCGGGGTTCAGGATCCCCTTCACGTACGCGTTCACGACGTTCGCACCCGCGGCGAGCGTGAGCGGGAGTCCCCCGGAGAAGCGCGGGTTCACCTCCACCACCGTCACCTCGCCGTGCTCGTCCACGAAGCCCTGCACGTTGGCCGGCCCGGTGTGCCGTACCGCGCGCAGGGTCGCCGCCACCACCTCGGTGACCGCGAGCGACGCGAACGTGGTGCCCTGGACCGAGATGCCGCCCCGGGTCTCCTCGCGCCACCGCGGCACGCAGGCGACCATGGTCCCGTCCCGGTCGACGAGCGCGTCGGCGGTGAACTCGCGCCCGCCGAGCCGTGTCTGCGCGATCGGCTCGGGCACGGTCGCGAACGCGTGCGCCAGGTCCGCCGGGTCGTCGACCAGGACCACGTCCCGGCTGCCCCGCCCGTGGGCCGGCTTGACCACCCACGGGCCGGGGATCCGGTACGCGGTCTCGAGTGTCCACGCCGTCGCCGGGTGCGGTACGCCCGCCGCGTGCAGCGTGGTCGCGAACGTGATCTTGTCCAGGCAGATCTCCGGGTGCTCGGGAAGCCAGACCGGCGTCGCGGTGCCCGCGGCCCGGAGCGCGCCGTACTCCTCGGCGACCGTGCAGACCAGCGCGTCCGGCCGGTGCTCGGCGAGGATCGCGCGCAGCGCCTCGGCGTATCCCGGCCGGTCGGCCCGGGGCAGCACGGCACTCCTCGCGGCGAGCCGCAGGCCGGCCCCGTCCGGGTTGGCGTCGAGCGCGAGCACCTGCTCACCGGCCGCCTGGAGTGCGCGGATCACCGCGACCCCGGCGGGTCCGCCGGCGCCGGTGACCGCGATGAGTCGCCCGGTCGGCGTGACGGCACCCATCGGGGAAGCAGCGGTACCCACCGAGCCGGCGGCGCCCACCGGGGAACCGGCGGCGCCCACCGGGGAACCGGCGTCGCCCGCTGAACCGGTGTCGCCCGCCGGGGCGCGCATCAGCCAGGCGCGGGCCCAGAGGCGCAGCGCGGTCACCTCGGCCGAGCCGAGCGGCTCCCACTGCCGTTCGGCGACCGCCTCGGCGAGGGCGTCCAGCACCTGCGGGTCCGTCTCGTACGACGCCACGGCCAGCAGCGTCGCCGTGTGCACGGAGAGACCCTTGCCGGCCAGCTCACGGACGATCGCGGCGCGCCGGGCGGCGTTCTCGTGGCCCACCCGGTAGTCGACGCGCCGTTGTTCCCGGCGCTTGGCGAGCCTCCGGGCGAGCGCCTTCGGCAGCACCCGCCGGTACATGAACGAGGTCACCTGGATCTGCGACGGCTTGGCGTCCGGTGTGGTGGTGCCCGGTGTGGTGGCGTCCGAAGCGGTGGTGTCCGGCGAGAGAGGTGCGCGGTGTCCCAGGCCCGGCTTCGCCCACGCGGCGGGACGGTCCGCGGTGTGCCGGCCCGAGCGGTCCTGCTCGGCGCGCTGTGCGTCGTACATGGTCAGTCCGATCATGATGAGCAATCCGAAGAGGGTGTACGCGAAGTTGATGACCGCGCCGATCCAGTCGTGGAAGAAGATCAGCGCGTCCACCGCGAGGTAGCGGCCGGCCAGGAGCGAGAGCACCAGGCGCACCTGGTTGGCGGCGAGCACGAAGACGGCGGCCACCACGAAGCCGAGCAGCGCCTGCGGCCGTTGCCGGAGCGCCACCAGGGCGAGCGCGGCCAGGGCCAGGACGCTGCTGAGGATCGTGCAGGAGCCGGTCACCGTGGCGATGACGGGTTCCATGCCGGGCCCGAAGACCACGAAGGAGTCGCCGAGGACGCCGGAGATCCGGTCCACGTGGAGCAGGTCGATGATGTGCGAGGCGAGCGAGACCTCGAAGTACCGGGCCCGTTCGACGAGCAGGAGGTAACCGACGACGCAGCCGAGGACGGCGGCGAGCATCTCGGCCATCACCAGCCCGCGGCGGCGAGACGTGGCATTCGTACGGCTGTTCCGCGACAGGAGGAGGTCGTCGAGGCGGCGGGAGATGCGCGAACTCACGTCGCCCCCGAACGGGCCGTCTTCACCCAGCTGTAGGTCGTACCCCACATGCCCTCGAAGTAGGACTTGGTGGCGGTGAGGATCGACATGCCGAACGCCGGGATGAAGCCGACCAGCATCCACACCGCGCGCCGCTCCACCCGGCCCAGCACCAGGCCGACCGCGAGTTCGCAGAACGGGCCCGCGAAGAGCAGCGCGGAGAGCGACACCATCTGGATGATCGACGCGTCGCCGATGCCGAAGGCGTGCAGCGCGATCAGGATCAGGCCCAGACCGCAGAGCACGGGTACGTGGTAGACCCAGAGGAAGAGGATCGTCTCCAGCTTCTCCATCGGGCTCAGGTGCGGCGTACGCAGAATCGGCCGCCAGTAGTCACGCAGGCACTTCTGATGGCCGCGGGCCCACCGGTACCGCTGCTTCCAGAAGCGCTGGGACGAGAGCACCGCCTCCTCGAAGTCCACGGCGGACGGGTCGTACCGCACCCGGTGCCCCTCCAGCAGCAGGCGCAGGGTGAGGTCGGTGTCCTCGGTGACCGTGTGCGGGTTCCAGCCGCCGAGCGCACGGATCAGCGAGGTCCGTACGGCACAGTTCGCCCCGCCGTACGCGGGCAGCTCGAACAGGGCCTGCCGGCCGTACTCGTTGACCAGGTAGCCGGAGAGGTAGTCGATGAAGATGGTGGTCGCGAGCGACGACTCGACGCCGTTGCGGACCACGCACCGGCCCATCACCGCGCCCACCTTCCGGTCGCGGAAGTGCCGGACCAGCCGGCGCAGCACGTCCGGCTCGGGCTGGTGGTCGGCGTCGAAGATCACCGCGATCTCCGCGTCGACCAGCGCGAGCGCGTCGTTGAGCGCACCGGACTTGCCGCCGCCGGCGCCGGGCCGCCGGTGCAGCACCCGCAGCCGGGGGTCGGCGAGCGCCCGCTCGTCCAGGCGCGCGCCGGTGCCGTCGGTCGAGGCGTCGTTGACCACGACCACGGTCAGCCGCTCGCGCGGGTAGTCGAGCGAGAGCAGCGCCGACACCATGCCGTCGACCACCAGCTCCTCGTCCTTGCAGGCGACCAGCACGGCCACCGTCGGGGTGAAGTCGTCGGTGCCGATCAGCGGCGCGTTCAGGTCGCCCTCGGCCCAGCGGGCGGCGGAGACCGCGAACGCGAGGTGCCGGAAGAAGAAGACCAGGAAGATCACGTTGAGGGCGGTGGCCATCCAGCCCAGCGTCCGGTCGACGCCGAAGAGCAGGATCGCCCCGACGAGGACGACCGCGTGGACGAGCAGGGCGAGCCGATAGCTCTCCCGGTTCGCGCCAGGCCGGTGGCGTCCTCCTCGGTTCATGTCATCCTCTTCGTCTCGTAGGTCGGCATCTCCAGCGACAGGGACGCGGTGGTGGTCAGCGCGGGTGGCGGCGCCAGGTCCCAGACGAACCGGGACGGCGTGAACGCCTCGGCGAACCGGACCCGGGCCTGCGCGCCGAAGTGCCGGGCGGTGGCCGCGACCACCTCCGGGTCGACCATGGCGGAGCTCTCCACCTGGCTGCGGTGACACGACAGCGCCGCGATCTTGCGGTCCAGGTGCGCCGAGATGTCGACGTAGAGCGACGGCTCGAACCGGGTGGTGGACGGGCTGCGGTAGTGCAGGACGCGGCGGCTGTGCCGGGCGGCCGAGACGGTCGCGGCGGCCACCGCGCGGTGGTCCTGGTGCGAGTCGTCCGGCGCGTGCACGTAGACCACGTCCGCCTCGACCTCGCGGATCGCCTCCTCGATCACCGCGATCGTGGTGGCGTCCGGGGCGACCGCGCAGTCCAGCATCCGGCCCCAGAGCAGCAGGCAGTCCAGGCTGCGGGCGGCCGCCTCGGCCTCGGCGCGGCGGTCGGCGACCAGGCCGGGGCCGTTCTGGCCACCGGTGACCACCAGCATGGTCACCGCGTCCCCGGCGGCCCGGTGCGCGGCGAGCGTGCCGCCGCAGCCGAGCTCGATGTCGTCGGGATGTGCCCCGATCGCCAGCACGCTGCGCATCATGGCTACTGCGCCGCCTTGCGCCGCTTGCGCCAGAACACGAATCCGGCGATCAGGCCGGCGCCGACCAGGGCGATCAGCGGGCCGGTGCCGTTGCCGGAGGCGGGCAGGCTGACGTCGCTGCCGCAGGTCTGCTTGTTCCAGTTGGCGGAGACGCTCTGGCCGCCGACGGTCCAGGTGGCCGTGGTGCCCTTGCTGAGCCAGCCGGTCGCCCAGGTGGCCGTGTGCGTACCCGGCTTGAACGTGGTGGTCACGTCGTCGTCGGTGCTGGAGGTGCCGCCGCTGAGGGAGAGCTTGTTGTTGCTGCCGGCCGCGATGGTCGTGGTGGAGCTGGAGTTGTTCACGTATCCGTACACGGCGCGGTAGGTGTTGTTCTTGCTGTTCTGGACCACGCAGTTACAGGTGGGCGAGCCGTTCAGCGTCGACGAGGCCTCGGCCACCCCGGGGGTGAGCGTGACGATGGCGGCGACCATCGAGACCGCGGCGGTCGACATCAGGGTGCCGCGACGGCGCAGTGACGATAGGACGGGCATGGGAGAACCTCCGCGATGGGGTAGTGGTCGCGATCTCCCCGATCGGCCGCATCCCCGCCCGCTTGAGGCGCTGCCCGGTTGCGAGCCGGGTCACCGCAGCCCGGCGGCCATCTCCATGAGGTGTTCCAGTACGGCCGTGCCGGAGACGCGCAGGCCGTCGTGCTCGTATTCGTTCGTCACCCATGTCCGGACGTTGCCCACCGCCGCGGCGGTCTCCAGGGAGAGGCCCATGTCGACGTACATGTCGTCGGCGTAGACCGCGGCGCAGACCGGGACCTCGTTGGCGGCCAGGCGTGCGGGGTCGACGAGCGGCGTCCAGTCGTCCTTGGCGGCCAGGATGTCGGCGGCGCCGGCGAACGGCCGCAGCGCCCGGATCTCCCGGAACATCCAGGGGTACATCATCTCACCGGTGAAGAGCAGCGGGTCGGCGAACTCCGGGTGCCGCTCCATCGCCCGGGCGGCGGCCCAGCCGGTCGCCGCCCCCTGGCCGTAGGTGTACTCCTGCAGCGCGAAGAGCGGTTTGTCGACGAAAGCGGTCCGCTGCATCACCTCGTACCGGAAAGTGTCGGAAAGATCTTGATCGTGCCAGGCCTCGTCGAGCAGCCAGTGCAGGGCGGCGAACCCGCTGCTCGCCCCGAAATCGCTGCCGAGTAGGCGGAACCGGTCGACGGTGAGCCGGTCCCCGTCCGGCAGCCGGACATCGTTCTCGGTGAGATGCCGATATATCCGCTTCAAAGCCGCGGCGTCGCCCGGGAACTGACGGTAGTACTCGGCGTTCTTCGCGGCCACCCGCGGGTAGGTGCGAGCGTAGACGTCGTCGGCGGTCGCGGTGAGACCCGGCAGACCGCCGGTGATGTAGCAGGTGCGCAGCCCCTCGGGTGCCTGGGAGAGGTAGCTCAGCGTGACGAAGCCACCGTAACTCTGCCCCAGCGTGTCCCACGTCGCGCCACCGGCGACGCGCTGTCGCAGGATCTCCGCGTCGGCGACGATGCTGTCCGCCCGGAGCAGGCCGATGTATGCCGCCAGCTCCGCGTCGGTCGTTCCGCAACTGATCGTACGACCGGAGAGGGGCGTGCTCCGTCCGGTGCCCCGCTGGTCGAGCAGGAGCACGCGGTGGCTGCGCGTGGCGTGCGCGATCCAGCCCTCGGCGCGCGGCGGACGGGGCGACTTGCCACCCGGCCCGCCCTGCAGGAACAGCAGCCACGGCAGGTCGTCGCCGGCCCGGTCGCTCGCCACCACCTCCCGGGCGAACACCTCGATGGTCTCGCCGTCCGGCCGCCGGTGATCCAGCGGGACGACGACGGTGTGGTCGGCGAAGCGGAGCCCGGGATGTGCGATCACCGGATCAGCCTATCCAGCGATAAACATCGACGTCGGTGTTTATCGGGGTGGTGTCCGGACATTACCTCGCCGATCCTTTCCGCTCCCGATAGGAGGAAACGGCATGATCGTCACCAAACTGCGGGCCACCGCGGTCGCGGCGAGCCTCGTCGGAACGGCCGGACTGGTCGGCTTCACCGCGTCCCCGGCCCTGGCGCAGGCCTCCCCCTGCGTGCAGAAGGTCGCCGTGGTCAACAACGGCGGCTTCGTCATCGACTTCCAGCTGACGTCCCGCGACGGGCAGCTCTCCGCCGCGACGGACGACTACCCGATCAACCAGTGGCGCCTGGTGGACCTCGCCTCCACCCCGTTCGCCGAGGGCACCGACGTGCGCCCGCTCGTGCACGCCGAGGCCGGCGACGACGTGCTCGGCAACGTGTTCGTGTCGTACTGCGCGAACGGACAGACCGCGACGTACACGGCCAGCGGCACCACCCTGAACTACTCGGTCACCCTGCTGACCTGAGAAACCCTGCTGACCTGAGAAACCCTGCTGACCTGAGATCACCCTGCTGACCTGAGATCCGGCCCGGGTGCGCGGCTCATCGGGCCGTGCACCCGGGCCGTCAGCCACGGGCGTAGGCGCGCAGCGGTGGCTCGGCCGCGAACATCGGTGCGGTCAGCATCGACGTGGTGCTCTGGGCCAGGGCCGCGGCCGCGTTCGCCGGGAACGCGAGCGGGTCGACCGACGGCATCAGCGGCCATCCGCACGTCGCCCGGTTCGTGCGGGACGGCCGGACCGGGCCCGGGTGGGTGAGCGCGTCCTCGCCGAGCAGCCAGGCCGCGTTGTCGTACGCCATCCCGAAGTGCTCGACCGTCTCGTACCGGCACAGATCCTGCACCCGCACGTTGGCGACCAGCGCGGACGGGGGCAGCGCCGACCGGGCGTACGGAAGAATGATCTCGTCGTGTTCGGTCATGATCTGGGTGTAGCTGATGCCGGGCCAGATCTGAGGGCCGGTGTTGAGCGCGGTCAGGAACGCCGAGCCGGTGCGCTGTTGCCAGTACGCGGCCGAGCAGGACCGGGTGGCCCCGCACTGGACGGCGAACTCGTCGGTGCCGTGGTTCGAGGACGCGAGCGAGACGTAGTCGTCGACCATCCGGCGGGTGTCCGGCCAGTACTTGAGCGCCCAGCGGCCGATCATCCCGCCCTGGCTGTGGCCGACCAGCGAGATCCGCCCGCCCGCGACGGCGTGCATCCGGCGGATCCCGTGGACCACGTACTCGGCGGCGGTCTGGATGTCGCCGTTGCCGCTCTCCGGCAGGTCGACGTCGCAGTGCGCGCGGTGCCCGGCGTCGAGGGCCCGGTCCCAGTTCCAGGAGAAGTTCGCCCGGGCGGTGGAGGTGGTGCCGTGCACGAGCAGCACCGGGGCCCGCCCCGAGCGCCGGGTGCCGGCGAGGTCCCCGGTGCAGTGCAGCGCCCCGTCGAGCCGGGCCCGCGGCACCGAGAGCGGGATCCCTGGGGCCGGTGCCGCGGCGGCGCCCGCCCCGGGGAACAGAGCGGCGATGATGGCACCGAGGGTGAGCATGACGCGCATGGGCGGTTCCCTGCCAGGAAGAATGATCAAGACTCAGCCGTGGAACGAGTCACGTGCGGCGGCGGTGACGCGCACGGTCGCCCTCCCGTGGAGGGTGCGGGACGGCGCGCTCCGGGTACCCGTACCCGGAAGATTAAAGATGGAGCGTGAGCGGCCGACTAACGATGCGGTAGAGGAGGGTGGTCGTGAGCGCGGAACGGCAGATGTTCGGCGGCGTGCGCCGCGGGACGAACCTGCGCGACCACCGGAGCGCGAAGCGGTGGGTGCGCGGGCCGCTGGCCGTGTACTACCTGGTGCTGGCGGTCGCGAACGCGGTGATCCTGACCGGTACCGCACAGTTGATCATGGTGCTGCTCTGCGCCGGGACCGCCGCGGTGCTGGCGATCACCGCGCTGTGGCCGCCGAGGCCGGGGCGGCGTACCGCCGAGGCGCTGGTGTTCCTGCTGGTGGCGGTGCACGTCGCGCAGATCGCGGTGACCGGGAACCTGCACTGCACGACGCTGCTGATGCTGAGCATGGTCGGCGTCGGGGGAGCGGTCACCTCACGCTGGGCGGCGGCCGGCGCCTGGCTGTTCGGGTGCGGCGGATGGGTCGCGTCGGTCGCCGTGGTGCCCGCGCTGCGTACCCCGGAACTCGCCTTCTACAGCACGCAGATACTGCTCGCGGCCATGCTCGGGGTGATCCTCTTCGAGGGGCTGCGGCGCCGGCAACGGCAGCTGCGGACGGCGCGGGACGAGCTCGCCGCGACCGCGCAGCGGTTCAGCAGCCTCTTCCTGGCCTCGCCGACCGGGGTGGCGATCGCGGACGGTGGCGGCGCGCTGGTCGGGGTGAACCCGGCCTTCTGTGAGCTGGTCGGGCTGACCGAGAACGAACTGATCGGCACGAGCAGCGCGCCCTACCTGAAGACCTCGCCCGGCGACCCGGTCACCGTCTGCGGGATCGAGCAGCGGTACGTGCGCCCGGACGGCAGCGTACGTTGGGCGTGGCTGACCAGCGGCGCGGCGGGCGTGGGGTCCGGCGAGCCGTGGACGATGATCCAGCTGCAGGACGTGACCGACCGGCACCTCGCCGAGAAGGCGGTCCGGGAATCCGACCGGCTGCTCGCCGCGGTGTCCGCCGCGGCCCGCCGGATCCGGACCGGAGAGAACGCCCGCGGCACGATCATCGCGGCGGTCCGCGACCTCGCCGAGGCCGACACGGTCACGCTGCTGGAGCCGTGCCCGGACCTCAGCAGCCTGGTGGTGACCGATTCCGACGGCGCCGCGATCGTCGGCACCCGGGTGCCGCTGGACAACACCTCGATGATCTCCCGGGTCTACCGGAGCGGTGACCCGATCTTCCTGGCCGACCCGGACCAGGACCCGCGCGTCTCACCGGCGCTGCTCGAGCTGGTCGGCGGCCGCTCCATGCACTGGCAGCCGGTCGTCGTCGAGGGCACCCCGATCGCGGTGCTCTGCGTGGGCTGGCGCCGCCGGGTCTCCTCGGTCAGCGATCACCGGGCGCGCGCCGTCGAACTGCTCGCCGACGAGACCGCGCTCGCCATGGATCACGAGCGGCTGCTGCGCCGGCTGGAGCAGATGGCGTTCACCGACTCGCTCACCGGACTGCCGAACCGCCGCGCCTGGCAGAGCTCGCTGAGCCGCCTCTTCGGCGCGTCCTCGCTGGTCGTGGCCATCGTGGACCTCGACCACTTCAAGCGCTACAACGACACGTACGGTCACCCGGCCGGCGACGACCTGCTGCGGCACGCGGCGGCGGCGTTCGCGGCGGAGCTCCGCGAGGGCGACCTGATCGCCCGGTGGGGCGGCGAGGAGTTCGTGATCGCGCTGCCCGGCCGCGACCCGGAGGACGCGGCCGGCATCCTCGACCGGGTGCGCCGGGCGATGCCGCGCGGCCAGACGTGCAGCATCGGCTATGCCGCCTGGGACGCCGTCCGGGACGCCGCCGAGACGCCGGAGGGGTTGCTCGAACGCGCCGACAACGCCCTCTACGCGGCCAAGGACGCGGGCCGCGACCGGGTCCAGGCCGCCGAGCCGGTCGCCCTGCCGATCTGAGCTTCCCGGGTACGCCGTCTCGCGCGGCCTCGCCTTCTCCGCGTGCCCTCGCCTTCTCCGTGCGGCCTCGCCTTCTCCGTGCGGCCTGAATGTCGCTCAGGTGTCGACCAGCGGTGGCCGTACGTTTCGAACATGATCGCTACGGTGGGGCGGCCGATGGGGCCGGACCGGGCGCCAGCAACGCCGTGGCGGGACACCTCAATTGACCATAGTCGACTACCGTGCCGCTGATCACCGGCTCGTCGCGGGGCAGTGGCTGGGCACCGCGGGCAGCGGGCTCATCGTCCTGGGCGGCGTCTTCGCGGGAGTCGGGCCCTCCGGCGACCCGGCCCAGCTCCGGTCCGACGCGGGCGCGGCCGTCATGGTCCCCACCGCGGTCGTCTACGCCGGGATGGCCCTGCTGACGCTCGGCTGGTTCACCCTCGGCCGCACGGTCCTCGCCGGCGGTACGACCACCCGTGACCTGATCCGGACCGGGGTGATGTGGGCGGTCCCGTTCGCGCTCAGCGGCCCGATCTTCAGCCGGGACGTCTACAGCTACCTGGCCCAGGGCGCGATGACCGTCTCCGGGCTGGACCCGTACCGTTTCGGCCCGTCCGCGCTCGGCGGCGAGCTGGCCGCCGGCATCCCGCCGATCTGGCAGCACACCCCGGCGCCGTACGGCCCGGTCTTCCTGAGCCTGGCCGGCGGCGTCGCCACCCTGACCCGGCAGGAGCTCTGGCCGGGACTGATCGCGATGCGCCTGCTCGCGGTCGCCGGCGTCGCCGTGATCGGGGTGGCCGTCCACCGGATCGCCCGCGAGTGCGGCGTGGATCCCGGCGCGGCGCTCTGGCTCGGCGTGCTCAACCCCCTGGTCCTGCTGCACCTGGTGGCGGACGCGCACAACGAGGCGGTGATGCTCGGCCTGCTCTGCGCCGGCCTGGTCCTGGCCCTGGACCGGCGCCCGCTCGCCGCCGCCGTTCTGATCACGCTGGCCGGCCTGGTCAAGGGCCCGGCCCTGCTCGGCCTGCCGTTCGTCGCGGCGCTCTGGGCGGGGTACCTCCCCGGCCGTGCGCCCCGGCTCCGCGCCGCCGGTGCCGCCGCGCTGACCGCCGCCGGGACCGCCGTGATCGTCACTGCGCTGACCGGCACCGGTTTCGGCTGGATCCCGGCGCTGCGGACACCCACCCGCGCCCGTACCTGGATGTCCCTCACCACGGACCTGGGTTCCCTGATCGGCCGGATACTGAGGACACTGGGCCTGGCCGGGGCGGACGAGACCCGCCAGGCCGTCTGGCTCGCCGGACTGGCCGCCGCCGGGGTGATCGTCCTGCTGCTGCTCCACCACGGCCGGTCGCTGGGGATGGTGACCGCTTTCGGGCTGGCGATGACCGCCCTGGTGATCCTCAGCCCGGTGGTCCACGCCTGGTACCTGCTCTGGGGCGTCATCCCGATCGCCGCCGCCGCGACGTCCGCCCGGATCCGCGGGGTGGTGGCGTACTCCTGCCCGGTGCTGTGCCTCCTCTCCCCGCCGAACGGTGTGGAGCCGGGCGTCCAGCTGGTGATCGGCGCGGTGTGCGGGGTGGGTCTGGGGGTGCTCGCCTACGGCCTGCAGGGTGCGGTCGCCGCACCCGTTCGGCGGTGAGGGGCGGTGGGCGTGCGCGGTCGACGGTGAGCGGGCGGTGGGCGCAGGCGGTCGGTCGTGAAGGGGCGGTGGTGCGGGTGATGGGGCGCGGGTTTCGTGCGGGAGTGCCGGCTGGGTGTGGGGGTGGCCGGCTGCGGGGGTGTGGTTGGTAGCGGAAGGGGAGTGGGTCGGGGGCAGGTCGGTTCATGATCGTTTTGGGGGCGCGAAGCGTTCTACGGTGGTTACTCCCAGTAGAGCGGTGCGGTGTCTGAGGAGGCATCGGCCGGTGTTGCGAGAGGCTCCGTATGAAGTATCGCCGTGCCGTCAGTGTGGCTGCCACCGCCGCGACCGCCACGTTCACGCTGCTCTCGATGTCCGGGGCGGCGATGGCGGCGGACGCGCACGCCGCCAAGGCCAGGTCCGGGGCGAGCAAGGACACCGACCGGGACGGGATGCCGGACAAGTGGGAGAAGGCGAACGGGCTCAACCCGAAGCGCAACGACGCCCGCGGGGACAAGGACCGGGACGGGCTCAGCAACAAGGCGGAGTACAAGCTCGGCACCAGCCCCCGGCGCGCGGACACCGACGGTGACGGGATGCCGGACGGCTGGGAGGTGTCGAACCGGCTGAACCCGAAGCGGGACGACGCCGCCGCCGATCCGGACGGGGACGACCTCACCAACGAGCAGGAGTACGCCCTCGACTACGACCCGCGGGACGCCGACACCGACGGGAACGACGTCTCGGACGGTGACGAGGACGCGGACGACGACGGGCTCACCAACCTGGAGGAGTACCAGCTCGGCGACGACCCGACCGAGGCGGACACCGACGGGAACGGGGTGGACGACGGGGACGAGGACACGGACGGCGACGGCGTCACCGACCTCGACGAGCTGACCCAGGGCAGCGACCCGCTGGACGCCGACGACGACGGCAGTGACGGCGACGAGGACGCCACCGACGACGGAGACGCGAGCGACGGGGACGGGAGTGCCGACGACGGGGATGACGCGGACGGTGACGGTACGGACATCGCCGGGACGATCAGCGACTTCGACGACGCCGGCGGGGTGCTCACCTACGACACGCCCGAGGGCATGACGGTCAGCGTCACGGTCACCGACAGCACCGAACTCGGCTGGTACCGGCAGTCCGCGGCCTGCCCGGACCCGGCGACGGTCGCCGACCTCACCGCGTACCGCCAGCTCCGCAAGGTCGAGACCGACGGTGACACCGCCGAGGAGATCACGCTGATCTGCTGAGAGCCGGACCGCGACGAGCGCCGCTCACGTCATTCGTAGTGGTAACGGCAGGAGATGATGGTGATCTCCTTCGGGTCCACCGCGGAGACCAGGCGGTGCTCGTCGTCGATGCGGCGGGAGCGGAGGCCGGCGAGGTTGTTGCGGAGGATCTCCGGCTTGCCGATGCCGGATCCGTCGGGATCCCGCTTGATGTCCGCGATGAGCGCGTTGATGCGTTTGAGGACCTTGCGGTCCTGGGTCTGCCAGTACAGGTAACCGTCCCAGGCCTGGTCGGTCCAGCTCGGCTTCACTCGGTCTCGTCCAGGTCGCGCTCCGTGGTCCGGCCGGCGCGCCACTGCTCGATGCTCGCCGCCAGATGCTTCGCGTTGGCCGGCGACCGGAGCAGGTAGTTCGTCTCTACGATCGCGTCCCAGTCCTCCTTGCTGACCAGGACCGCGTTGCCGTGCCGGGAGACGATCTCGATGGGTGTGCGGTCCGCGTTGACGCGCTCGATGAGGGGGAACAGGGTCTTGCGCGCCTCGCTGGCGCTGATGGCCTCGGTCATGGGGTCCTCCCGAGAGTGGTACGAAATACGTATACCACTCTCGGGAGGGTTTCGTCAGTGCTCGTTCAGGAGGGTGTGGGTCTCGCTGATGGTGGCCCAGGACCTGGGCTCGGCCGGGGTGGTGGTGGCGGTCTTCGCGGCGGTCGTGGTGAGGACCGGCTTGGACGGGGTGTAGAGCCAGGCGGTGAAGAGGGCGGAGAGGTCCTGGCCGGAGATCTTCTCGGCGAGGGCGGTGAACTGCTCGGTGGTGCCGTTGCCGTACCTGTGGTCGGCGACCCACGTACGCAGGATCTCGAAGAAGGCGTCGTCGCCGACCGCGAGGCGCAGCTGGTGCAGGGTCATCGCGCCGCGGTCGTAGACGGCGTCGCCGAAGAGCTGGTCCACGCCCGGGTCGGCCGGGGCGGTGGTCCAGACGGCGGCGTCGTCGGGGTAGGACGCGTACAGGTAGTCGAAGATCTCCTGGGCGGTGCCCTCGTCGTTCTTCTCCGACCAGAGCCACTCGGCGTAGCTGGCGAAGCCCTCGTTCAGCCAGATGTGCTGCCAGTCGGCGACCGAGACCGAGTCGCCGAACCACTGGTGGGCGTTCTCGTGGGCGATCACGTACGTGTTGGAGCCGCGCCGGAAGAAGGCCGCCGAGTAGTTCGGGCGGGTCTGGTTCTCCAGGGCGAAGCCGAGCGTGCCGGGCGGGGCGACGACACCGCCGCGGGCCTCGAACGGGAACGGGCCGAAGACCGAGGCCTCCCAGTCGGTGATCTCGGCGGTCCGCTCGACGCTGGCCTCGGCGGCGTACCGGAAGTCCTCGGGGAGCAGCGTCGAGTAGGCGTTGTAGACCTGCGACCCGTCCGCGGTGGTGTCGGTGGTGACGTCGTAGTCGCCGACGGTCAGGAACGTCAGGTACGTGGCCTGCGGCTTCAGCGAGCGCCAGCTCCACCGGGTGTACCCGAGGTTCTCCTGGACCGGCGTACGGGGCATCACGCCGTTGCTGATCGCCTCCAGGCCGTTCGGCACCGAGACCGAGACGTCGAAGGTGGCCTTGTCCGACGGGTGGTCGTTGCTCGGGTACCACCACCAGGCGATCTCCGGCTCACCCACGGCCAGCGCGCCGTCCGGGGTGCGTGCCCACGCGGTGTACCCGGCGGCCACCTTGGTCGACGGCACGCCGGAGTACTGCACCACGATGGTGATGGCGCCGCCGTCCGCGATGGTCCGCGCCGGGGTGACCACCAGCTCGTGGTCGCCCTCGGTGGTCCAGGTGGCCGGCCGGTTGTTCACCTGGATCGACGCGACGTCCAGCACGAAGTCCAGGTTGAGCCGGCTCAGGTCCTGGGTCGCGGTGGCCAGGATGGTGGTGGTGCCGGTCAGCTTGTCGGTGGATGGCGTGTAGCGCAGCCGGATGTCGTAGTGCTCGACGTCGTACCCGCTGTTCCCGTAGTCCGGGTAGTAACTGTCGCCGGCGCCCGAGCCTCCCGGGGAGGGGGCCGCGTAGGCGGGCATGGCCGTACCCGCGAGGGTCAACGCTGTGGCGAGTGTGGCCACGAGCAGTCGTCGCACGGTGGGCTTCCTTTCGACGGTGGTCGATCAGTCACCCGGAAATCTATCGAAGAAGCCCTACGTCTGAAGTGACATGTGTCAATGATGTGCCGATGGGTGGCAGTGCCGGATGTCGTTGGCGGCGATCATCACCCGGCCGCCGGGCACCATGGTCTTCTCCACCGGGTGACCGCGGCCGGTGGAGAAGACCAGGCGGATCCGGGGCGCGCCGCCGTCGCGGCAGCCGGAGATCCGCAGGGTGCCGTCGCCCACCCGGTGGGTCACCGTGCGCCGGTTCTGCACCGGGATGGCGATCGCGGTACCGCTGCGTGGCCGGACGTCGATCCGCCCGGACATCACCGGCCGGGCCCGGTACCAGCGGATCAGCGGCCAGACCGCGGCCGTCACCGCGAGCGCCAGCACGCAGAGCCAGGCGAGATCCGGCACACCGTGCGTGCTTCCCGGGGGCACCGGGCCGAGCGTGTAGGCGTGGTTCACGATGCGGCCTTCCCTAGGTGGACGGGTACCCGGAGCGCGCTCGCGCCCGGCTGGTGGAAGAGCACGGCGAGCCCGCCCGAGTCGGAGACGGCCTCCGCCCGGTACGTCCCGGCGGGCAGCGCCGGCGCCAGCTCGGTCTCGTACGGCGGATGACCGTTCGCGGTCAGCCGGACCCGGAGCACCGTCGTGCCGGGCCCCGCCTCGACCTCGACCGGTCGGTCCGCGTCGAGCCGTTCCCAGCGATTGGCGAGCAGCCCGTGCGCGACCTCGTGCACGGCGAGCGCCACCTCGTACGGGCAGACGTCGTCGACCGTCACCCGCCCGGCGGCGATCGCGGCGGCCCCGAGCGCGGCGGCGGGCAGCGGCTCGGGCAGCGCCACCGGCGTCACGCTCGCCCGGTGCCGGGCCTCGGCCGCCGCCGCGACGGCGGCCTCCCCCTCGGGCAGCCCCAGCGTGATCAGGTGCAGCGGCTGCCGGCGCAGACCGGCGGCCAGCGCGGCGGCGGCCACGGCCTTCCCCAGCAGGCGGTCCCGGTCCGGGTTCCCGGCCTGCAGGGGTACGCCCACCGCCGGCCGGCTGCCCATCCGCGCACCGCCGGCACCGAGCACCGTGAGCCCGAGGACCGTCAGCATCGCCCCGGTCTCGTCGACGTCGCAGACCACCACGGCGTCCGCGTCCGGCGGGAGCGCGCCGACCGCGTACGCGTAGGCCGCCGCCGCGATCGGCGTACCCACCACCCGGTCCACCGGCAGCCGCAGGGTGCCGACCAGCAGGTCGTGCAGGTACCGGACCGCGGTGTCGTCGTCGGCCAGCCAGGCCGGGACGGCCACCACCACCGGGCCGCCGCCCGCCGGGAGCGCCCCCGCGAGCAGCCCGAAGTAGTGCTCGGCCGCCCAGGTCACGCCCTGCCGCAGGTTGGCCATCGCGACCGACCCGGCGACCACCCGGTCGGTCGCCTCCGGATGGTCCGCGGTGCCGAGCCGGACGGTCTCGCCGCGGTAGGTGAGGTGCCCGGCGAGTACCCGCGGCGACCCGCCCGGCGGCCAGCCGGCCACCACGGTCCGTCCGGTCCGCCAGTCGATCCCGGTCATGAGCGTGCCTCCGGTGACGGCAGGAACTGCCCGGTCCGGGTCCCGCGCCCCCGGGTCCACCAGCGGGTCCGCCCGCGCGGGTCGCGGTCGTCGAGGGCCAGCAGCTCGTCGATCGCGCAGGCCTGCTCCCGCTCGGCGAGCAGCTCGCGGATCCGTTCGTACAGCGAGTCGATCTCCCGGTCCAGCTCGCCGACCCGCTGGTCCTTCCAGGTGGCGGCCCGCCCGGCCAGTTCGTCCCGGGGACCGCCGGTGAGCAGCGGCAGCACCGCGCCGAGCCCGGAGCAGAGCACCTGGGTGTCCCCGCCGGGGGCCAGCTGCTCGCCGACCCGCCGGGTGAGCCCGTACACCTGGTCCGGGTCGTGCAGGCCGGGCCAGGTGTCCAGGGCGGACCGGAGAGCGGCCGGCTCGCACCCGGCCCGGCAGGCCTCGGCCATCGGGGCGGCCAGCTCGCTCGCCGGTCCCGCGGTCAGCGCCGCCGACCGGGCGGCCCGCAGCGCCGCCTCGCGCCGCAGGTCCGGGTCGGCGGCGATCAGCCTGTCCCGGATGCCGTCGGTGCCGGGCCGGAACAGCAGACCGGGCCGGGCCCGGGCCACGTCGGCGATGTTCTGCAGGGTGACCACCGGGTCGTCCCCGCCGTGCGTGTGCATCAGCTCCAGCAGCACCAGCGCGTCCTCGGTGGCCTGTTCCCCGCAGAGGAGGGTCACCAGGTCGGCGCGGAAGGGCGGGGCGGCCTCCGGGAACTCGGCGGCCAGGTCGGCGAGGCGGCGGGCGTACCCCGGATGGCGGGCGAAGGCGGACGGGCGCCGGAGGCCGGGTGGACGAATCCGCCCGTGCAGGAGCAGCAGGAGGTCGGCGGTGGCCCGCCCGGACGGGTCGGCCAGCGGCAGCTTCTCCAGCCAGCGGTCGGCCGCGTCGTCCCGGGGGTTCCGGACCGCCGCGGCGACCAGGTCGGGGAGCAGGCAGTCCAGCGCGGTGCCCGCCTGATGCCGGTCCGAGGCGAGCCGGGTGGCCACCCTCAGCCAGTACGGGTCGGTGATCTCCGGGCCGTCGTGCCGTACACCCTCCGCCACCGCGGCCAGCAGGGTCGCCCAGCCCGGCGGCTCCGCGGCGCCGGCCAGCCAGCGCGGGACCTCCCGGCCGCCGTGCTTCACCAGATCGCCGCACGCGTGCTGGTGCACCGGCTCGAGCAGCCAGTCCCGGGTTCGCTCGGCCGGTAGCCGCGCGGTGACCACGAGGCCGACCAGCAGGGCGACCGGACGGCAGGCCCGCAACTGGTCCAGCAGGAGCGGCAGCACCTCGTCCGGCCCGGCCCGCTCCACCGGGTCGACCAGCGCGGCTACCCACTGGTCGTCGAGCCCGCCGTCGCGGTGCCGGTCCCGGAACGCGGTGACCAGCTCCTGCTCCAGGCCGGGCAGCCAGTGCCGGGCGACCAGGGCCAGGTCGTCCGCGGTGCCGTGGCGCAGCAGGTGGACCAGGAACGCCCGGTGCAGTTCGGGCGCCAGCCGGTCGGCGAGCTGGTGCGCGGTGGCCAGGTCGCGGACCTCCCCGGTGTCCGCGTCGCGCCCCTGCCGCAGCGTCTCGGCGACCGCGACCAGACGGTCCAGCCCGGCGAGCCGGACCGTGGCGGCCTGCGCGGCCCGGTCGCCGAGCTGCTCCGGCATGCTGGTGGTGGCCGCCAGATGGTCGAGCACCGCCGCCAGCGGGTAGAGCTCCAGCAACTCCTCCAGCCGCTCCCGGTACGCCTGGGCCGCCGGATAGTTCCGCAGGTCCGGCGCGACCGCCGACTCGACCAGCACGGCGTCCTGGTCGGTCGGCCGGCCCACCGCGATCTGGAACGGCCCGTTGCTGTCCCGCGCGGTGCCGGTGCAGGCCACCAGCGTCGCCCGGGTCGGCGCGGGCAGCAGCGCCGCGACCCCGTCCAGCCGGCGGGCGATCTGCACCGGGCCGACCCCGGCCGGCGCCTTCACCCGGACCGGTCGGCACAGCGTCAGCGCGGCCACACTCGACGCCCAGCGCAGCACCTCCGGCGTCCCGCTCAGGTCCTCCAGCCCCGGCCCGGTGACCTTCGGCTCCGGCATCGGCGCGCTCCGGTCCCGGTCGAGCAGCTCCCAGACCGACCGGGCGTACTCGGCGAGGCTCTCCAGCCCGACCCGGCCGTCGGTGTCCAGTCGCAGGTAGAGCACGGCGAGGACGGGGCGGCCGCCGGCGTCGCGCCGGTCGGTCCAGTCCCACCAGCAGACCCGTACCTGAGGGCGTGGCCTGTCGGCCGCGGCGAACGCCGCCCACGGCAACCCCTCCGAGCGGGGGTTGCCGAGCGACAGTTCCCGCAGCTCGGCGGCGATGGCGGCCCGCTCGGCGCCGTCCGCGCTGCACTCGATGATCGCGTAGTCACGGCCGCTGCCCGCCTCTTTGCTCCACCACGCCCAGGCGTCCAGGCTCGGCACGTCAGTGTTCCGTCCGGATCGACTCGTACAGCTCGATCAGCGTCTCCCAGACGTTGACCGGGTTCTGGTTGCGGATGCGCTTGGCCCGTCCCTCGACCACCACGTTGAGGAAGTCCTCCTCGTCGAAGTCGTGCTCCGGGTCCACGTAGAACCCGATCGCCGAGACCACGTGGTACCGGGTCCGCTCCGGCCGGAAGTAGCGGGTGACCATCTCCGGGATCCGTGCGTCGTTCGGCTCGACGCTGCGCCGGCAGAGGTCGCCGAAGAAGATGGCGGCCGGGTCGCCGCTGGGCACGGTGGGCTGCCGCCCGGCGTTCCGGTCGACCAGGTCGAGGCTCTTCGCGGCGGCGTACACCATGGGATCGTCGAACTTGGAGACGCAGACCGAGAGATGGTGCGGCAACCGGCCGGCCGCGCCCTGCTCGGCGAGGCGGCTGTCCAGACCGCGCAGCAGCCGGTTGAAGTACTTGAAGGTGGGCACCAGTTCGGCGGCCGGGTCGGTCTGCTGGGCGACCGCCTCGCGCAGCATCTTGGTCGGGTCGACCAGCAGGATGATCCCGCGTGAGCGGCACAGTACGTCCAGGATGCCGGTGCTGCCCGGGGAGAGCAGATCGCCGCCGGGCGGGTCGACCACGGCGAGGTCGAACTCCACCCGCTCGCCGCGCTCGACGGTGGTCCGGCCGAGCAGCCCGCGCCGGGTCCGGTCCCGGTACTCGCCGCGCACCGTCCAGGTCTCCGAACCGGCCTCGACGGTGGCCTCCGGGAAGCGGCGGTCCTCGGCGGACTCGTACAGCTCGTCGACGAGGGCCGAGCCGTGCGACGGCGGGATGGCCCGCCACTCGCCGTAGACGTCGGTGTCCGGCCCGCCGTGCAGGATCGCCGAGAGCAGCGTGGTCTTGCCGCCGCCCGCCGGGCCGACCAGCACGATCGGGGTGGTCGGGCGCTCCGGTCTCCCCGGGGGCGGCGCGGGGGCGGGCCCGGGTGGCTGCCGGGGCGCTATCACCGGCGCCCGGCGGTCGGTCTCGTAGCGGGTCTCACCGAACGTTGCGGACATCTGCGGCCCCTCTTCTCTTCTCGAGCTAAGACGGGAACGGCGTTTTTCTTTACGGCGGGAGCGGCGCGCCCAGGGCGAGCCGGGGACGGTCGACCGGTCCGAGCACCTCCTCCAGCAGGGTGAGCAGGTGCGCCTCGGACATCACCGGCGTACGCGGGGAGAGCTGGGCCCAGGCCTGCTCGGCCCACTCCCGCCCGGCCCGCCCGCCGGGGCTGCGCGGATCGCCCATCGGGCCGGTCAGCACCGGGATCACGTCGGTCCCGGCGGGCAGCGCGGCGATCAGGCCCGGGATCGCGTGGTGCGCGGGGCAGGCGGGCAGGAACATCCGCTGGCCGGGCGGGTGCGGCGGGCGCCCGGCCAGCACCAGCACCAGCTTGCGGGCGTCCGGGCGCCAGGTGAATCCGGTGGCCACCGCGAGCGCGTCCTCCAGCGGGGCGACCAGGTCGGAGACCGCGCGGGTGCCGGTCATCTCGGCGAGCCGCAGCTGTGCCGCGACCGGGTCGCCGAGCGGGTGCTCGACGATCTCCACCGGCCAGTTGCGGCGCTGGTGATCGCCGTATCCGACCACACCGACCCGCAGGCGAGGCCCGGCCAGCGCGGCGATCAGCTCGACCGCTCCCCGGGCGATCTCCAGCCGTTCCCGGACGGCGGTCCGCTCCCGGTCGCCGGGGTACAGACCCCGTTCGACGGTGAGGACCACGTCCGCCGGTTCCGGTTCGGGCGAGACCTTCAGCAGCGCCGGCAGGTCGGCGGCGAGGGCGGGCCAGCCCCCGGGTGCCGGGCGGGCGTCCGGGTGGGAGACCCGTACGCTGCCCGGGCCCTCCTGGCGGACCGTGACCACCGCCCGCTCGCCCGGCGCGAGCGGCAGCACCAGCACCCCGGCCGCGGCCGTCGGGTCGTCCGGCTCGGCGCCGTGGTGCAGCACCGGGATGACCGTGTCGCCGCCGGTGCCGTAGACCTCCACCTGCGCCTCGCGGGTCTGACCGGGTACCAGCACCGCGGGCGGGAAGACCGGGCGGGCGCGGGGGCGGGCGGTCCGGCTGGCCGGGTCGTACCAGGCCAGCAGGGCGTCGTACCCCTCCGGGCGGGGGACGGCCGCCATGATCTCGCCGGCCAGCCGCTCCAGGTCCTCGTCGCCGGGGGAGGGCAGCACGGTCTGCGGCGCCAGGCGGTCCCGGGCCACCCCGGCGGCCGTCTCCAGCAACATCCAGCCGGGCGGGGGCTGGATCAGGGCCAGGGGCGGGCGTATCCGGGGGGCCAGCTCGCCGCAGACCCGGGTGATCGCCGCCCGCCAGTGCACCCGGCTCACCGGCTGCGTGCCCACCCCGCCGGCCAGCTGGAACAGCTGCTTGTCCCGGTAGGCGGGCACCTCCGGGCAGACCTGGTGCCAGGACCGGGACCAGAGGGTGGCCAGGCCGGGCTGCCCGCGCTCGGCGAGGAAGAGCGTCAGCCCGCGCACGTTGACGTCCAGCAGTGACAGCCGGCTGTGCGCCTCGCTGCCGCGCAGCTCCGCGGCGGCGTCCGGCAGGACCACGGCCGGGCCGGTCAGCGTCACCGGGCCGTCGCCGGCTTCCGCTCCGCCCTTCCCCGGGTCCTTCCTCGCGTACGCCGAGAGCCGGGCGAGTCCGGCGAGAGGGTCCCGGTCGGCCCTCGGGGCGGCAACCGTGGCCGCACGCAGGTCGTGGTCCCCCTGGGCCTGCCGCAACCTCGTGGTGAACCCGGCCAGCTCGTCGGGGCCGGCCGAGCCGACGCGTACCGGAGAGAAGAGCTGCCAGCCGCAGTGCTCGCAGAGGGCGGGGCGCGGTCGTGCTCCGGCCGGAGGCTCGGCGCACACCGGACAGACGGCCCGGCGGCTGGGGGGTGTGTCCATGAGACCCCTTTCTCGCATCCGCGGCCGTATGACCATTTTGCGTCAGACCGGGCGATTGCGCCTTCCCCCGAAAGCGGCCGAAAATCGCATCGGGGACGTCCGGTGCCTGCTCGTGGGCACCGGTGCGGCGGACCCCTGCGCGGTATCCCCGTCAGTCCTGCGAGACCTCGTGGAGGTGGCATGACGACCGGCGACGAACTGATCTGCGGGCTGCGCCCGGAGGAGCCCCTCTACTACCTGGACCAGCAGTTCGGCACCAGCGGGCAGGCCCGGGTCTATCGCGGCCACGGCCCGGGACCGGACGGTGGCCCGGTCACGGTGCGCGTCTGGAAACCGGCGGACGGGCGCGATCATGATGTTCAGAAACGGTCATGGCGCAACGGGGCGGCGGTGCTGCGCAGCCTCGCCGGGGTGCCCGGGGTGTGCCGTGCGCGTACCGACTTCGATGGTTATGTCTGGCGGGCCGGCGCCGATGCGGCCTCGTCCGGCCCCGCTCTGTCCGGCCCCGCTCTGTCCGGCCCCGCTCTGTCCGGCCCTGCTCTGTCCGGCCCTGCTCTGTCCGGCTCCGCTCTGTCCGGCCCTTCTCCGTCCGCCGAGCCGGTGCCGATTCAGATCCTGGAGTGGATCGAGGGGGAGAGCCTGCACGACCGTCTGCGTCCCGGCTCCCGCCTCGCGGCCCGGGACGGGGACCTGCCCGGAGCCGAGGTGCTGCGGGCCCTGGCCGACACGCTCCGGGAGCTCAGCCGGCGCGGGCCCATCATCCACCAGGACATCGAGCCGAACAATCTGATCATCGCGGACGACGGGCGGGTGGTGCTGATCGACTTCACCAGCGCGCGCTCGGAGGGCGGGCTGACGCACTTCGTCGGCAAGCGGGACTACGCGAGCCCGGAGGTGCTGGCCACGCTCGCCGAGCGGGAGGGGGTGGAATGGGACACGCCGCCGGCGATCCCGAGCGTCGCGTCGGACGTCTTCGGGTTCGGGAGCGTGGCCCTCTACCTGCTGTTCCGGACGCCGCCGCGGACCGGGTACGTACCCAACCTGGACCGGATCCGGATGCCGCCGGGCCTGCGGTCCCACCTGCTCGACGGGGTGCTGGCCGCCGCGGCGGAGCGGCCGCGGGTGGGCGCCCTGCACACCTGGATCGACAACCTGGTGAAGATCATTCAGGTGACCGGGCTGGAGACGCCCGGGGTGCGCTGGCCCCGGCTCGTGCCGCCCGCGCCGCGCCGCCCGGAGTCGCCGGGTTCGCCGGGGCCGCTGGGTTCGCCGGGGCCGCCGGGTTCGCCGGGCTCGCCGGGGTCTCGCTGGGCGGAGCCGATCTCCCGTTCCGACCGCTTGGCCGATCCTGTGGGCCGGGGCGATCGGTGGTCCGAGTCGGGGGCGTGGGAGTCCTCTCTCGGTGGCCTGTCCGGGGAGGACCGGTCGTCCGGATCACGCTTTCGGGGTGACCGGGCGGGTGAACCGGCGGCGCCGGTGCTGGAGCGCCGGGTGCCGGGTGCAGGGCTGGCCGGTGGGGTATCGCCGGAGGCGGGGGTGACCGATGCGGGGCTGACCGATGCCGGGCCGGTCGAGACCGGGTCGTCGAATCCGTCGCTCGGGTTTCCCGAAGTGCTGGATCTCCGGGATGTTCCCGGGTTGCTCGCACCGGCGCCGATCTCGCCGATCGACATGCCGGCGACGGTGCGGGCGGAGGACTGGCCGGGGCTGCGGCCGGCGGTCGACCCGTGGGATCCGGAGGGGCTGCCCAGCACCGAGGAGCTCGATCCCGGGGATCTGGGGCCGGGGGATCTGGAACTGGGGGAGCTGCGTCGCGCTGAAGCCGGGAGCGGGATGGTGAGCGGATCGGAGCCGGTGCCGGCCGGGGGCGGGTTCCGTAGCGTGTCGGCGTTGCGGGAGGCGGCCGAGGCGCGTCCGGTGCCGGCGCCCGCGCAGCTGCGTCCGCCGGGGTGCCGTACCGTGCTGACGCTTCCCCACCAGAGGGCCGCGCCGGCGCGGGACCAGCCGATCGAACCGGGGGTCGCCCGGGTAGCCAACGCCTCGTCGCCGCTGGCCCCGCGTCCGGAGCCGACCCGGATCGACGGATTTCCGGGCGCGACTGGCGGCGCGGGGGTTGTGGGGCAGGCCTTCACGGGCGCTCCGGGCCTGGCCTTCGCCGGGGCGGTGCGTCCGGCGGTGCCGCCGGGGGAGACCGGGACGAAGCGGCCGCCGACGGAGTTGCTTCCGGCCGGAGACGAGTTCCTCGGGGGGAGCGAACCGGATACCGATGCCCTGCGGGCCGGTGCCGGGTATGCCGGTTCTCCGCATACCGGTTCGTTGCAGGCCTCGTTGCACGCGGGGCCCCCGTACGGCGAGGGCGGGCGTGCTGGAGCCGGGGTGGCCGGTGGCTCGGACGGGTGGGGTTCCGGCGGGGCTGCGGGTGGGATGTCCGGGGGTGTCGCCGGGCGGGGTGAGAGCGGGATGTCCGGGGGAGTCGCCGGGCGGGGTGAGGCTGCGGACGGGTGGGAGGGGCTGCGGCACTATCTGCTGGGGATCGAGTACGCGCTGGTGCCCGGGGCGGCGGCGGGGGCGTCGTGGCTGGTCTGGCTGGTGTCGAACGGGCTGGTGGGTAACGCGGAGTCGTACGGGAGCCTGATTCTTGTCATGGTGGCGGCGGCTGCGGCGGAGCTGATCGTCTATCCGGCGGGTGCGCGGCTGCTGGGCATGAGTGAGCGGTGGGGTGGCACGGTCTGGAGCTGGCGGGTCCTGCACATCCCGGCGGGCGTGATCTTCCTGCTCGCGGTGGCCGCTTACGCCTTCGTCTTCTGAGCGGCGGGAGTGATCGGGCCGCTCCGGTGGGGCGCTTGCCGCACCCTCTCGAGCGCGAGTCCGGGTATCGATGTATGCGCTTGGAGTCTGACCATTCGTGCTGGTCACGGCGGGGTGGCGGGGTGCATTGACGAAACGGGATGGCGGGGCAGGGAGCGGGAGAGTCCTATTTGGGTGGATAAATGCTGACTATTCGGGTGGCGATATGGTGAAAAATCGTGTCGGAAGGAGCATTATCCGGTCTATGGGCGAGGAGGTGCTGTACCGCAGCGAGCGGACGCTGGTGTTCCGCCGGGACAGCACCGACGGGCGGGGGAACGGCGGGCGGGGGAACGGCGGGCACGGGGGCGATGGACACGGGACCGTGATCGTCAAGCGGGCCACCGGGGCCGGTGCGATGCGGCGGATCGATCACGAGCGGGCGGTGCTGCGACGCCTCGGCCAAGCCCCGGGAGTGCCCCGAATGGGGCCCCACCAGCCCCGTCACCTCCTGATCATGGAGGACGCGAATGCGCGTACGTCGGAAAACGAACAGATGCCGGTGTCGCGCCTCCTGGCGGTCGCACGCTCCCTGGCCGCGACGCTCGCGGCCGTGCACCGGGCCGGAGTGCTGCACCGCGACGTGACGCCGGCGAACGTCCTGATCACGCCGGACGGGACGCCGCTGCTGATCGACTACGACCTGGCGCTGATCGGGGACGACGGGGGTGAGCCGGCGGGCGGGCCGGTCGGGACGCTCGGCTATCTCGCGCCGGAGCAGACCGGGCGGACCGGGCTCACCGTCGACCGGCGCGCGGACCTCTACGGGCTCGGCGCCACCCTCTACGCCCTCGCCGTCGGCGCGCCCCCCTTTCCCGGCGACGACGCGCTGGAACTGGTCCGGGACACGCTGGTCCGGATCCCGGTGGCCCCGGTGGAGCGCCGCCCCGAGCTGCCGGCCCGCCTCAGCGAGATCGTCATGCGGCTGCTGGAGAAGGACCCGGATCGCCGCTACCAGAGCGCGGAGGGGCTCGCGTACGACCTCGGCCGCTGCGCGATCGACCCGGACGGGGGCTGGGAGCTGGGCGAACGCGACTTCCCGGCGTTCCTCTCGGCGCCCGGCCACCTGGTCGGGCGGGAGCCGGAGGTCCGGCTGCTGTCCCGCGCACTGGACCGGGCCGCGATGGGCGGCAACCCGGCCGTGCTGATCACCGGGCCGCCGGGCATCGGCAAGAGCGCCCTCGCCCACACCCTGCGTGCGCTGGTCACCGGCCGGGGTGGGTGGTTCGCGGCCGGGCGTTACGACCAGCACGGCGCCGGCACCGGCAGCGGCGGCATCGCCCGCGCCGTCGTCGCGATGACCCGGCTGCTGCTCGCCGAACCGGAGACCGAACTCGCCGCCGACCGGGCGCGGATCACCGAGGTGCTCGGGCCGAACGCCGACCTGGCCGCCTCGCTGATCCCGGAGATGGCCGCCTTCCTGGGCCGGGAGGGCCCGGCGGGGGTGGCCGACCCGGCCACCACCTCCGCCCGGGTCGGCTCCCTGGTGCCCGCCCTGTTCCGGGCGGTGGCGGCCCGGCACCGGCTGGTGGTTCTCCTCGACGACCTGCAGTGGGCGAGCAGCACCTCGCTGCGAACCCTGGACGCGCTGATCGCGATGGGCCCGGTCCCGGGGCTGCTGGTCGTCCTCGCCTACCGGGAGCTCGACCGCCCCGTCGGCCGCTGGGTGCACGAGGGGCTGGCCGAGCCACCGATCGTGCTGACCGGTCTCGATCGTGCCGGGCTGGCCGAGCTGGCCGGTGCGGTACTGCGCGCCGATCCGCCGGCGGTGGCCGGGCTGGCCGGGCTGATCGAGGAGGGGAGCGCCGGGAATCCGTACGCGGCCGTCGAGCTGATCAACGCGCTGCGCGCCGAGGGGGTCCTCGCGCCGGGCGACCGGGAGGGCTGGGCCTGGGACCCGGCGGCGGTGACCGCGTTCGTGGCCCGGCACCGGGTGCCCGAACTGCTCGCCGGGCGCCTCCGCCAGCAACCGGAGCCGGTACGGCGCCTGCTGGCGGTCCTCGCCTGTCTCGGCGGCGACGCGCACCCGGACCTGCTGGCCGCCGCGGCCGACGTCGGCGCGGGGGAGTGTGCCGCCCGGACGGCCCCCGCGATCGCCGACGGCCTGATCGACGCGCCGGACGGCGGCACCGTGCGCTTCCGGCACGACCTGGTGCACCGGGCCGCCGGGGAGAGCCTCGCCCCCGCCGAGCGCGACCGGCTCCGGCTGGCGATGGCCCGCCGCCTCGCCGGCCACGACGAGTTCCGCCAGGAGGCCGCCGAGCAGTACCTCGCCGTGGCCGGGCTGATCCGCACCCCGCGCGAGCGCCGCGCCGCCGCCGACCTGCTCTACGCCGCCGCCCGGCGGGCCGCCCAGCTCACCAACTACCCGGCGGCGGAGCGGTTGCTGGAGACCGCCGCCGGCCTCCTCGACCGGGGTGCCGTCCGGGACGCGGTCGACGTCGAGCGGCACGCCACGCTCTACTGCCTGGGCCGGCTCGACGAGGCCGACGGGCTCTACCGGGACCTGTGGGAACGCCCGCTCACCAGGGCCGGGCTGAGCAGCGCCACGGCGATCCAGATCAACGCCCTGGCGCTGCGTGGCCGGACCCGCGACGCGATCACGCTCGGCCTCGAGGTGCTTCGCCGGTACGGCATCCAGCCCCCCGAGGACGTCCCCGCGCACAACCACGCGTCCGCCGCCCGGCTCCGCGACTGGGTCGGCGGGGACACGCCCCCGTACCCGGAGACCGAGACCACGGACCCGATGATCCTGCAGGCCGGGAAGCTGCTCAACCGGATGCTGGCGCCCACCTACCTCAGCGACCGGACGCTGCACGCCTGGCTGGTCCTCGAGGCGCACGACCTCTGGCTCCGGTACGGCGTGTGCGCCCCGCTGGTCGGCACGCTCGGCGGGGTCATCTGCGTGACCATCGACCACGGCGACGACTACCGGACCGGCTACCTGCTGACCGGGCACGCCACCGCGACCGGCCGGGCGCACGGCTACCAGGCCGAGACCGCGGTCTGCCGGTACATGCACCTGTTGCTCGCCGTGCACTGGTTCGAGCCCCTGGAGGAGGTGGTCGAGGCCGCCCAGCAGTGCCGCGACGAACTGCTCGCGGTCGGCGACGTGCAGGTGGCCGGACTGCTCTGGGCCCGGCTGCTCTCGGTTCTGCTGGACACCGCGGAGTCGCTGGACGCGGTCGCCGACGAGATCCCGATGGCCCTGGCCTTCGCCGAGCGCACCGGCAACCGGTACGCCCAGCTCGTCATACTCGGGTACCGGAACCTGGTCCGGGTACTGCGCGGCACGCCCGACCAGCGCCCGTCCCTGGACGAGGTCGCCGCCCTCCCCCCGGCTCTCGCCACCGCGCACATCAACCACGCCCTGGTCGCACTCTTCACCGGTGACGAGGCGGCGCTCGCCGCGTCCTCGACGGTGGCGATGGAGCACAGCGGGGCGGTCCGCGGCTTCTACGTCTCCGCGCTGGCCCGACTGGTCCGCTGCCTGAGTGACCCGTCCGATCAGGAGGCCCGGGACTGGCTGGCCCGGCGCGCGGCCGACGCGCCCCGCAACTTCCGGCCGCTGCTGCTGCTCGTCGACGCGGAGCGGGCCCGGCACGCCGGCGACCCGGTCACCGCCGCCCGGTACTTCGACGAGGGACTGACCGAGGTGGCCGGCCGGCCGTGGCACCACGCGCTGCTCGCCGAGCGCTCGGCCCGCTTCCACCTCGGCGAGGGGCTGCACCACGCCGGGCGGCGGCTGCTCGGCGAGGCGCGGGACGCGTACCGGGCGTGGGGCGCCACCGCGGTGGTCGCCCGGCTGGAGGCCGAGTTCCCGTTCCTGCGCGCGACGGTGAGCGGCACCGTCAGCAGCGAGTCCGGGACCGACCGGATCGACCTGATGGCCATCCTGCGGGCGTCCCGCGCGCTGAGCTCGCAGACCACCCTGGCCGGTCTGGAGGAGCGGGTCGCCGACGTGCTCAGCGCGATGACCGGCGCCACCCACGTGCACCTCGCGCTGCGCCGGGAGAAGGAGTCGCCCTGGTACTACACCGCCGGGCCGCCGCTGACCGCGGTCCGGTACGTGCTCCGCACCGGCCGGCCCCTGCTGGTGGCGGACGCGACCCGGGACGACCGGTTCGCCGGTGACCCGTACCTCGCCGGGCTGGACAGTTGCGCGCTGCTCGTGCTGCCGATGCCGAGCCGTACGGTGGAGAGCGCGGTGCTGGTCCTCGCCAACCACCACCAGCGGGCCGTCTTCTCCACCGATCGCCTGGAGACCGTCCGGCTGATCGCCGGGCAGCTCGCCGTCTCGCTCGACAACGCGCTGCTCTACGACTCCCTGGAGAGCACGGTCCGTTCGCGTACGGCCGACCTGAACGCCAGCAACGACCGGCTGCGCGCCGCCCACCTGGAACTCGCCGACCGCAACCGCGAGCTGGAGTCCGCCAACCGGCTCAAGGCCGACCTGATCGGCATGCTCGGCCACGAGATCAACAACCCGCTCGCGATGATCCTCGGCTACCTCGACCTGGCCCTGACCGAGGAGGACCTGCCCGCCCCGGCGACCGAACTGATCACCAAGGTCTACCGCAACACCCAGCGCCTCACCGGCATCGTGCACGAGGTCCTCGCCCTGGTCAGCATCGACGCCGGGCGCCTGGTCGCGGCGCCCCGCCCGGTACGCCTCGCCGGGCACCTCGACACCGTGCTCCCCGACGGGACCGGATCAGACTGCCCGCCGGACCTCTGCGTGCTGGTCCAGCCCGGCCACCTCGACCAGATCCTCACCAACCTGATCAGCAACGCCGGCAAGTACGGCGACGGCGTCACGGCCATCGTGGTGGAGGTCCACGAGCACACCGTCACCGTCGAGGTCCGCGACGAGGGCCCCGGCGTGCCACCCGAGTTCCGCGACCGCCTCTTCGGCCGGCTGGCCCGGGCCGAGCGCACCGCCGCCAAGGTCTCCGGGACCGGGCTGGGCCTCTACATCGTGCGCGAGCTCGCCCGCGCCAACGGCGGCGACGTCGTCTACCGGCCCGGGCCCGTGCGGGGGTCCCGCTTCATCCTCTCGCTTCCGCTCGCGTCGTCTTCGGCGTACGACCTCCCTGGGCTGCCACCCGGTTTCCTGCTTGATAGATGATTCCCCGGTGACCACGCCCCACGCTGACCTCGCCACGCCCCACGTCGCCGTCGACGCGGGTGTCCTCGACCGGAACCTGCGCGCGATGGCCGTCGGCGCCGCGTCGCGGGGACTGGCGCTGCGTCCGCACGCCAAGACCCACAAGTGTGTGGAGATCGCTCGCCGCCAGGTCGAGCTCGGCGCGACCGGTCTCACCGTGGCGACGGTCGCCGAGGCCGAGGTCTTCGCGGCGGCCGGGCTGACCGACCTGTTCATCGCGTACCCGGTCTGGCCCTCGCCGTCCCGGGTGGCGCGCCTGCGTGCCCTGACCGAGCGGGCCACCGTACGGGTCGGCGTGGACTCGGCCGAGAGCGCCGCTGCCCTGTCCCGCGCGATCCCCGGCCTGGAGGTGCTGATCGAGGTGGACAGCGGCCACCACCGCAGCGGCGTGGCACCCGCCGCCGTCGGCGAACTCGCCACGACCCCCGGCCTGCGGGTGGCGGGCGTCTTCACGTTCCCGGGTCACGCGTACGGTCCGGGAAGGCAGCGGGACGCCGCCACCGAGGAGGCCGCCGCCCTCGCCGCGGCCGCCGCCGCCCTCCCCGCCGGCATCGTGGTCAGCGGCGGCTCCACGCCGACCGCCGCGCTGACCACCGCCGGCCCGCTCACCGAGATGCGCCCCGGCGTCTACGTCTTCGGCGACGCGCAGCAGCTCGAACTCGGCGCCTGCGGCTGGGACGACATCGCGCTGACCGTGGCCTCGACGGTGGTGAGCCGCTCCGCCGACCGGATCATCCTGGACGCCGGCAGCAAGATCCTCGGCGCCGACCGCCAGTCCTGGGCGACCGGCAACGGCCGCGTCCTCGGCCACCCGGACGCCCGCATCACCGCCCTCTCCGAGCACCACGCCACGGTCGTCCTCCCACCCGGCGCCCCGCTCCCCCCGCTCGGCACGGTTCTGCGCGTCGTCCCGAACCACGTCTGCGCGACCGTCAACCTCGCCGACACCCTGCACGTCGTCACCGACGGCGAGGTGGTCGACCACTGGCGAGTGGCCGCTCGCGGCGCGAACACCTGATCTGTGGGAAAGTCAACGCCGGATTGACGCCCATCGGTACGAGGCGAAACCGTGGACCCATGATTCTCGACGAGGAGATCCCGGACAGCCCACCCGAGCTGCGCAACGCCGTGGCCTGCGAACTCTACGCCCAGCTGGCCCTGCGCAACGAGACCATCGACCTGGAGGCCGTCCCCGGCGTCGCCGACGCGATCGCCCACCGCATCGCCCAGTCCTTCCACGCCGACTGGTCCCCACCGTGGTCCACCGACCCGATCGACACCGAGCCGATCGGCTCCGAGGCCGCCGTCTTCCACGCCTCCGCGCTGCCCCCGTCCACCGAGCGCTACCCCGTCTTCGACCGCCCCGCCCCCACGCCGGGCCGGTGACCCCGGCTCGGTACTCCGCACGGGTCAGCCACGCTTGGCGGGGTTCCGGATGAACAGCCTGGCCAGCGGACGGCCCGGGAGGACGGTGACGATCAGGAGGCCGATGGTCGCGATGATCATCGGGAGATAGAGGATGCCGGGCATCTTCGGGAAGTCGGCGGTGTAGATCCGGCAGCCGTGGCGGTACGCATAGCTGCGGCAGGAGCGCTCCTCCACCGCGACCTCGCCGGAGAGGGACCGCATGGAGTGAACGGTCACCGTGGTGGGCGGCTGGTCGCCGAAGGGCTCCGTGTGCCATGTCGCGGTCGCCGCGCAGGTGTACGGCGTACCCAGGGCGTGGTGTTCGCAGGAGGTCACGGTGGCCGTTCCGGTGGCGATCGCCTTGTCCGTGTCGGCGCCGAACCGTTCCAGCGAGAAGAACACCACGAAGGTGGCCGGGAGCCCGATGGTCGCATAGAGCAGCGCCATGAAGACGAAACCCCACGTATGGACGCGGCGCTGATATCTCTCCACCGCCCGCCCGGTCCCGGTCTTCCTACCCACGTGACATCCCCCCGTGTTCGTCCCGTCGACGGCAATACTGTTCAGACTGTGGGTTCGGCGGGCTTCCCGACGATCCGCTTGGCGAGGCGGCGCGTCCCGTACAACCCGGTGATCATCAGGACGAGCATGACGATGACCGGCGGGATGAATGTCGCACCGGACCGGTGTGGGAAACCGGTGGTGTAGATACGGCAGTGGTGGCGCCTGTAACTGCAGCGGAATTCCTGCACCGCCACCTCGCCGGAGAGGAGGCTCATGGAGTACACGGTCTCCTGGGTGGGTGGCGGTTCGGCGAGGACGCTGTCGGATTCCCACGTCACCTCCGCCGTGCAGGTGTATGGCGTGCCCAGAACGTGGTGTTCGCAACTGGTCACGCTGGCCGTTCCAGCAGCCTCCACGACGGATCCCACGTCGGTCCCGAATCGCTCCATCGCCGTTAGCACAACGCCGGAAACGGGCAGCATGATGAGAAACGCGAACAGCATCCATAGCGAGACCGCCCACCGGTCAGTGCGCTGCTGAGCCGCCTTGGCGATCTTCCCGGCGCGCGTTCTCCTACCCATCTCCCATTTCCCTGTGGTCGACCGTGATGCTGGTCAGGCGGCGGATTCGGTCGACTTTCCGAAGATGCGTGCGGCGAGGCGCCGTCCCGCGAAGACGGCGGTGAGTGCGAAGACCAGGATCGAGCCGACCATCGGGAGGTAGGCGATGCCGGGTAGGCGCGGGAAATCCGTGGTGTAAATCGAGCAGGTGTGGGCGTATACGTACTTGCTACGGCCGCACTTGAGTTCCTTCACCGCTACTTCGCCGGAGAGGGCTCGCATCGATTTGACGGTTACATCCGCGGGCGGTTCGCCGGAGCTGTTGCCGGGCTGCCATGTCGCAGTCGCGGTGCAGGTGTATGGCGTGCCCAGGGCGTGGTGTTCGCAGGAGGTCACGATGGCTGTGCCGGTGGCGATCACGCTGGGACCGGAGGTGGTGCCGAATCGCTCCAGCGAGAGGTACACCAGAGTGGCGGCCGGAAACGCAACAAACAGGAAGAAAGCCATCCCGAAGATGACCCCCCACCAGTAGGTGCGGCTCTGACGTGCCGCGGCGACCTTTCCGCCCCGGGTTCTCCTACCCATCCGACAGTTCCTTCTTGTTGTCCTTGGTGGCTTTAGCGGCTTCTTTGCCGGTGAACAGGGTGGAGTTGTCGGCGATAGTACCGAGCACTCCGGTAGTGGCCCTGTCGACCCAATGGGTGTACTTCAACGTTGTGGCGGCCGAGTTCAGGCCCCGTTTCGCCCGCTCGTTCTGGCGTTGCAGTTTGTCTGCCCAGTTGTGAATCGATTGGGACCGGCCCTCCAGGGACTTGGCCGCCCGTTTGCCTGCCGCGCCGAGTTCATCGAATTTCGTGGCGAATCGCTTGATGACAGTCAGCAACTTGGCCAGACGCTTGGCCAGGCGGGTTGCCAGCAGGGTGGCGTCGACCGTGACACTGGTGAGGAACGCGGCGACTGACCCGCCCAGGGTCACCGCTGAGGAGGCCATGGCGATCAGCGCCTCCGTGATCACCCGACTGACGAACGACGAGATGATGTCGAATATGATTGCGCGTTCGGTGGCGACCACGACTCCGGCGAGTGCGACTCCCTGCGAGGTGTTGTCGGCGTGCTCGGCCAGTGCCCGAAGGCCTTGAATGTACTCCGAGGCTGCTGTGCGGTAGCCCTGAGCCGCGTCGCCCGTCCAGCCGGCGACAGTCGACATTGCCTTTTCGTACTGATCCGCGGTGGTGACGAGCCTGCCGCCGATGTTGTCCCAGGTCGTTGAGACAGCCAGAATGGCGCGATGGTCGCCGGTCAGTAACTCCAGCGGTTCCCGTAGGAAGTCCACGTGCTCTAACAGCCAGCCGACGCCAGCCTTGACGATCTCTCCCAGTGGATCTATGACGAAAGCTAGGCCGTCGAGGCCAACCGACAGCGTATCCACCCCGACGGTCAGTGCGTCGAATTTGCCTTCGGTGATCAGGTCGTTCCACCAGCCGACGCCGCTGTCGAGCGCACCGGCGCCGGCTACCTTCTGAGGGAGTTTGTCCCAGACGCCTTCCGGCGTGGCGATCAGCGGCTCATCTGCCATGCCAATCACCTGCCCGATTCGCCGAGGGCGCTGAACATGGCGGCGATCTCATCCTCGTTGCGCAGGTAGCACTCGTTGTTGCTCTGGACACCGGTGGAGAAGGCCTGGGCCAGGTCGCTCGCATTGGCGAGCAGATCGCAGGTGTCGCCGAGGGCGAGCTCGAGCACCGGCGGCAGCACGGCCTGCAGGAGTAATCCGTACGCCTCGGTGCCCCCGAAGCCGACCGCGTCGCCCGCGGCGCGGCACTCCGCGACGTCCGCGGCGATGGCCTTGACCTCGGCGGCGTGGGCCGCGAGCTGGTCGGGGGTGACCTCGAAGCCGCTCATCGGGGGGCCTCGCCGGGCTCGTCGTCGTCGAGTGGGGGCATCGTGCTCTTCAGGAACGCCATTGCTGAGGAGTCCTCGCCGACCAGGCCGGACATGATGTCGAGCATGCGCTGGGAGGCTTCGGTGCAGGCGGCGCGGTAGGCCTCCATCGTCCGGGTCGAGAGCTGGGCGGTGGTCAGTTCCTGGGCGCGTGGGCCGAAGCGGAGGCCGAGCAGGACGCCGGACGGGTTGACGGTCACCCAGACGCTCTGGTCGCGGCTGACCGCCTCGACGCGGGTTTCGGCGAGTTCCTGCTGTGCGCGGTGTGACTCCGTGGTCAGCCGTGTGGTGCGTTCCTCCTGCTGCCGGATCCAGAGTTCTGGATCGCTCAGTTCCCCACCGAACGCAGACGTCATCGATTACCTCTCCCCGTGAGCGCGTCAGGGTACCTGCCGTAGCTGTGCCTTACCGGGCGGTGGGGAGCGCGCTGCCGCCGGTGCCGTACCGCCGTCCCGGCCGTGACCTGCCACGACGTCGGCGGCGGGCGGCGAAGCGGGCGGCGGTGTCGGTCGGCATCCCGACGATGGGCGCCGGGATGCGGGGCGGTCAGGGGAGGATGGCGACGTCGCTGTAGAAGGAGCGGATCTGCTGGACGGCGCTCTCGAAGGATGAGAGGTCCATCGGCTTCGTCACGAAGGCGTTGGCGTGCCGGACGTAGCTCGCGGTGATGTCCGGGACCGCGGTGGACGTGGTCAGGACCACCACCGGGATGGACTTCAGCGTCTCGTCGGCCTTGACCTCGGCGAGGACCTCGTGGCCGGACATCCGGGGCATGTTGAGGTCGAGCAGGATCAGGTCCGGGCGTACGGCGTCCTGGTACGCCCCGCGCCGGCGGAGGTACTCCATCGCCTCGGCGCCGTCGACCACGTGGTGGACGGTGGGCGGCTCGGGGGTGTCGAGCAGCGCTTCCTCGATCATCAGGGTGTCGGCGGGATCGTCGTCGACGACCAGCACGTCGAGTGTTCGGTGAGCAGTCATGACCCTCGTTCCGTCTCTGCGGTGCGGATCCGTCGAACTCGGACAGTTGACGTATGGCAAATAATACGCCGGAGGTAGGCGAAGCGGGGCGGGGCTCGCCTGTCGGAAGATCTTCGCAGACGAGCCCGCGGCATCCGGCTGTGGGATGGCTGGGAAGACCCCTAGAAAGCCGCCTCGTAGAGCGCGCGGAGACCGACCGCGTCGGCCTCGCCGCTGTAGCCGCAGATCAGGATCGATCCCTGGGCGGCGGCGACCAGGTACTCCTTCCCGGTCTCGAAGGTGCCGCTGCCGAGCATGGTGTCCGACGCGCCGCCGTCCTCCTGGGTGACCCGGACCTGGGCGGCGGTCGCGCCGAGATACACCTTGCTGACCTGCAGCGTCACCACCGTGCCGTCGATGCCGGTGACGGTGCCGGCGAACGCGAAGTCGGCGGAGTCCCGGAGCACCTCGGCGGTCGGCTCGACACACTTCGCCCGGGCGCCGGTGGCGGTCAGGTCGACGGTCACGGCGGATGGCACGGGCAGCACCTCGGTGGTAGGCGTGGCGGGGCGGAGGAACAGCAGACCCGCCCCGGCGAGCAGGACGAACGCGGCGGCGATCAGCGCGACGCGCCGCCAGGGGAACGAAGTGGTGGACATGGTCTCCTCCAGGAGCCGGTCGAGCTGCTGGGGAGCCATCGGTGGCAGCGACGCCGCCGGGTCCGCGGCGCGCAGTCGTGTGCGCAGGTCGTCGTCGGTCACGGCCGGCTCCCCTCGGTCGAATCCTCATGTCCGGCGGGCGCCAGGAGCTTTCGCAGGCGTTGTTTCGCGCGGTGCAGGCGGATGGTGGCGGCGTTCACCGAGACGCCCAGGACCACGGCGATCTGTGCCGGTGACAGGTCTTCCCAGGCCCAGAGCCGCAGCAGTTCGGCGTCCTCGGCGCGCATCGCCCGCAGCGCGACGGCGAGCTCGTCGTCGGCGGGCGCCGGGCCGTCGATCGCCTGCGGCGGAGGATCGAGGACGGCGATCCGGGCGGCGAGGCGGGCTTGGCGGCGCCGGCCCCGCTCCGCGTTGGCCAGGCAGTGGCGAGCTATCCCGTACGCCCAGGGCAGGTGCTCGGCCGGCATGACGTCTCGCCGCCGCCAGCAGACCAGCAGCGTCTCGGAGAGCACGTCGTCGGCGGTCGCCGGGTCGGTGCGGCGGGCCAGGTAGCGGCGTACCGCGTCGATCACCACGGGGGCGATCGACGCGAACCGCTCCCGGCGGGCGTCCACGTTCACGAGGTCCACCCTGTGTCATGTCCGGGAGCGGTGCGCGCCTTTCACGTCCGTACCGGAGAATCTCAGGAGAGAAGGTCGATGCAGTCGATGGCGACGCCGGGGCTCAGGTAGGTGTCGCCGGAGGAGCCGCTGACCACGGTGAGCTTGAGGATGTTCCACTGGCTGGTGTCGGTCTGGAACGCCGAGGCCGGGACGGTGTAGCTGAGCGTCGTCAGGTACGAGTGGTACGCCCCCACGGTGAGGCTGCGGGTGCCGGAGTTGCTCGGCGCGGTCGGGATCGACGACGTCCAGCTGTTCACGGTGACCTGGTGGCGGCCGCCCGCGTAGCTGGCCGAGAGCCCGATCCGCAGGGTGTGCGCGGCGGCGGCCTGCGCGGCGGTCAGCTTGAAGTAGACGAGCAGGTCGTTGTTCACCCCGACCCACTGGTAGCAGGGGAAACCGCTGGTCGCGCTCGTGCCGACGATGAAGTTGCCGGTCCACGCGGCGGCCCGCGGGTCGGACGGGTGGGCGTACGTCATCAGGTCGGCGTTCTTGAAGCCCTTCGTCGAGCCGGTCCAGTCGCCGATCCGCCAGATCGCCGACGTGCTGCTCGGGTCGGCGGTGATGGTGATGGTGTTCAGCGTCGTGGTGCCGCCGGCGGTGACGGTGACCGAGCCGGTGTACACCGGGAGCTCGTCCTTGTAGATGCTCATCGTGTACGTCCCCGGCAGCATCCCGGTGCAGCTGAAGTACCCGGTGCTCGCGGTCGCGACGGCCCAGTACTGCGCGTCGGCGTTCGCGAAGCCGACCGTGTACGTGTACGTGGTGTCCCGCCCGCCGATGCCGACGCCCGCGACCCGCCCGCGCCCGGAGGCGGCGACGTAGCTCCGGATGCCGAGGCCGTCGGCCCACGAGGTGTCGCTGCTCAGCGCGGGTGCGCCGCCGTCGGTGAAGGCCAGCCGGTACGGCCCGTGCAGGCCGTAGCGCTGCGCCTCGGTCTGTGCCATGCCGTACCAGACGATCTCGTACAGGTCGGGGGAGCCGGTGCTGCCGCTGCGGAGCAGGGAGCGGTAGAACGGGCCGCCGGACGCCTTCTCGTGGTTGCTCCGGACCATCCAGACGCCGACGCTCCCGGAGGAGGTGGTCGCGCCGATGTAGTCGTAGTCCATCACCCGCACGCCGGAGTAGTGCTTGGAGTGCGTGGTGCCGTCGGTGGCCTGGAAGACGTCGCTGGACTCGATGGTGGTGACGGTGTCCGAGTCCCACGCGTCGCCGCCGGTGAAGCTCAGCACTCCCGGCTTGAGGCGGACGATGTAACGCTGCATGGTCACCGAGTCGGCGGCCTTGTACGTCCACATGTAGATGTTGTTCTCGCCCGCGCGGGCCACGTAGTAGTGCGTCAGCGTCCCGTGCACCACCGTGATCGTCACCGTCGTGGTGGTGCTGGAGATGGTCACCGTCGAGTCGCCGAGGCCGGTCTCGACCTGCGAGTTCTTGCCGTTGTAGCCCTGGTACTCGACGCCGCGGTAGACCAGCGAGACCAGGTCGCCGTTGACGTGGCTGACCTTGAAGACCAGGTTCGCGCCGGTGGTGACCACGTAGTTGGTGCCGTCGTCGGTGTAGGAGATGGTGGCGGCGCTGGCGGGCAGCGCCGTGGTGGTGATCAGCGCGCCGGCGCCGGCGGTCAGGCCGGTCACCGCGGTCGCCTTGATCAGGCTGCGCCGGTTCAGTCGTGACATGGGGGATCACTCCCGGGGTCGGGGACGGGGATGCGGCCCGGGAGATGTCTGCGTCGGCCGCCTTCTCGGCGCGCCTGGGGATGACGCGGACATCGATGGCCGGATTCGGACGCTATCAGCTGTATTCGCGGAAGTGAATTCTTGGTGCCGTCACCACACATCGGCGAACCGGCGCGTTTCCCTGTCGGAGCATCGTCGAGGGGGAGGACGCCAGTGCAGTTCGAGGAGTTCGCGGCGGCGCGGTTACCGGCGCTGCTGGGGTACGCGACCCTGCTCTCGGGGGACCGGGAACAGGCCGCCGATCTGGTCCAGGAGGTGCTGACCAAGGCGCTCCTGAAGTGGAAGCGGATCGGCGGCATGGACGAGCCGTACGCCTATGTCCGCAAGATGCTGACGAACGAGTACCTGTCGTTCCTGAGGCGGCGGAAGATGACCGTGCCGATAGATGGCGATTTATGTGATGAGTCGCATGCCGAGCGCGATGAGGAGCTCTGGGAACTGCTCCGGGGACTGCCCCGGCAGCAGCGCGTGGTGATCGTGCTGCGCTACTACGAGGGGCTGAGCGACCCGGAGATCGCCGAGGTGCTCACGTGCCGGCCGGTCACCGTTCGCGGGTACGCCAGCCGGGCCCTGGCCACGCTGCGGGTCGAGCTGCCCGCGTCCTTCTCCATCGCCACGGGGGTGCGGTAGACATGCGTACGCTGGATGATCTTCGCCGGTCGCTGGACGAGCACGCCGGGAGCGCCCCGGACGGGTTCGGCATGGTGGAACGGGCCCGGACCGGTGCCGGGCGGATCCGGCGGCGCCGCCGGATCCTGCAGGGCGCGGCCGCCGTGGTCGCGGTGCTCGCCACGGCGGTGGCGGTGCCGGTCGCGCTCCGGGAACGGGCGTCCGCCCCGATCGCCCCGGCGGCGAAGCCGTACCGGACGGCGGAGCAGTACTCGCTCACGCTCGCGGCGGACTCCGCGTTCGTCGTGCCGTGGCACACGCTGGACCGGACCCGGCAGATCCTCTCGGTGGCCAACGCGGCGGCCGTCGTGGCGGACCGTCCCGAGGAGGTCGGCGGCAACACCGGTGCCCAGGTGGTGGCCTTCGACCCGGGTGTGTTCGACCCGGCGGACCTGCGCGCGGGCGAGGCGGTCACCGTCTCCGGGCAGCGGGCCTGGTACGCGGCGGCCCTGCCCTTCGACTACGCCACGGTGCTGCCGATGGTGGACACGACGCCGATCCGGATGAACGTGCCGGCGGTCGGCTGGGAGGGCGCGTCCGGCGTCTGGATCGTCGTGTACCGGCCGCAGCGGAGCACGCCGGCCGCGTCGACCCGGGCCGAGCTGCTCGAGGTGGCGCGGGACGTTCGGCTGCGGGACACCCTGGAGACCGTACGGTCGCCGTTCCACCTGGGGTGGCTGCCGTCCGGGCTGACCGCGGACGCGCTGGAACTGCACGACCTGGCGCAACTGGCGGGCAAGTCCGTGTCGGTCGCGTTCGGCGACGGGACGGACGCGCGGGCGCTGAGCGTGATGGCCCAGCCGGCCGCCGGGGACCGGGACTGGGAGACGATCCGGCCCGAGCTCGGCGAGCCGGAGAAGGTCGCCGGGTACGACGTCTGGTACCAGACGGAGAAGGCGTCGGGGCTCGTGCCGGGCGAGGGCGGGAGCGTCACGTCCGTGGTGGCCGGCACGTGCCACCTGAGCATCTCGGTCGAGGACCGCAACCGGATCACCGAGGCGGACGTGCACCGGCTGCTGACCGGCCTGACGCTCGGGAAGTGCGCCGACGTGTCGACGTGGCGGGCGCTCCTGTAGCCCCGTCTATCGGTTGTCGACCGGGATCCGGTTCACTGGGCGGGTGTCTCTGGTCTTCGACACGCTCGGGCCGCTGGAGGTACGGCGGTCCGGGCGTGTGCTCCCGGTCGGGCCGCCACAGCGGCGGCGGCTGCTGATCCGGCTGCTGATCGCGGACGGGGCGCCGGTGGCCCGGGACGACCTGCTGCACGACCTGTGGCGGGGCGAGCCGCCGGGCGGGGCGGTGGCGTCGGTGCACGCGCACGTCAGCCGGTTGCGTGAGGTGCTCGGAGCGGAAGGCATCGCCCGGGACGCCGCGGGGTACCGCCTCTTGAGCGCGGCGGGGGCGCGATCGAGCGTACGGTATGAGATCTCCTGGAAGACGGCCCGGAAGCTGTACGCCGTGGGTGAGACGGCAGCCGCCCGGGGTGTGATCGAGGCGGGCCTGGCCGGGTGGCGTGGTGCGGCGTATGCCGACGCGGCGGCGTGGCCGTTCGCGCGGGCCGCGGCGGCCCGGCTGGAGGAGATCCGGACGGCCGGGGCGGAGCTGCACGTCCGGATCCTGCTGGCGGCGGGGGAGACGGCGCTCGCGGTGGAGGCGGCGCGGCGGCTCGTGGTGGCGCATCCGGTCCGCGAGACGGCCGGGGAGCTGCTGATCGAGTCGCTGAGCCGGGCCGGGATGCCGATGGCCGCTCTCGATCAGCGCAACCGGATGCGGGCCCGGCTGGCGGATCTCCGCTAGCGTCTCCTCCCGCCTCGCTCAGCCGAGCTTCCACTTCTGGTTGGACGTGCCACCGCACTCCCAGAGCTGCAGGCGGGTGCCGTTCGCGGTCTCCTGGTCGCGCACGTCGACGCACCGGCCGGTGACCGTGTTGACCAGGTCGTGCGAGCTGTTCAGGGTCCACTTCTGCGCGGTGCCGCCGTCGCAGGTGCCGACCTGGACGTCGGTGCCGTCCGCCATGCTGCCGCCCTCGGTCTCCAGGCAGAGGCCGAGCGAGCGGACCGTGCCCCCGGTGAACGTCCACTGCTGCCAGCCGGCGCCGGAGCAGTCCCAGATCTGCAGCGGCGTGCCGTCCTTCTCCTCGCCGTCGACGACGTCGATACAGCGGCCGGAGGCGTAGCTGACGATCGGGCTGCCGTCGGCCACCGTCGTCGTGCCGGTGTCGCTCTCCGTGCTGCTGTCGTCGTCCGTGCTGGCGTCGCCGTCCTCGCCGGTTGCTGTCGCGTTTTTCGTGCTCTTGGGTGTTTTGCGGGGCTTGCCGCTTCCCGAATCGCCGTCCTGGTAGACGGTGATCGTCGAACCGGGCGCGAGGCTCTCCCCCGCCGTCGGAGCCTCCTCGGCCGCCGTGGTCTCGGCCGTCGGCGGGGGCATCTCGAACGAGGGGAGCGCGTCCGGGTTCTGCCGGTCGTCGCGGCGGCGGTCCGGGTCGGTGGCGTAGCCGATGCCGATGGCGATCAGCGCCAGCACGACGGTGACGGCGGCGAGCACGAGAGCTCGACGTACCTTATCGGACTTCTCGTCTTTATCGTCTTTTTCTTCGACCGGCACCTCGGTCGTCGTCACGAAGGTGCGAGCGAAGGCCTTGAGGCGCTGGGCGGTCGTCTGCTCGCTGATCGCCATTCTCCAGGTCCTTTTCCGGTACGCCGTGCGAGAAGCTACCTCCGCGTCGATGGCCTCCCAAACGCTCGACAAGAATCCGGCGATCACCCGACACTGTGGGGATGGCCGACGACGTCCGGATCGCACACCGCACCTGCCCGCTCTGTGAAGCCGCCTGCGGGCTGGAGCTGACCGTCACCGGGGACAGGGTCACCGCGGCCCGTGGCGACCGGGACCACGTGTTCAGCCACGGCTTCGTCTGCCCGAAGGGCGCCACGTTCGGGCAGCTCTCGCACGACCCCGATCGACTCGCCGGGCCGCTGGTCCGGGGCGAGCCGGCCAGCTGGGAGGAGGCGTTCGCCGCGGTCGAGGCCGGGCTGCGCCCGCTGCTCGGCGAACCGGACGGCATCGCGTTCTACCTCGGCAACCCGAACGCGCACACGATGGCCGGGGGCCTCTACGTCACGCCGATGCTGAAGGCGGCCCGCTCGAAGAACGTCTACTCGGCGAGCACCGTCGACCAGATGCCCAAGCACGTCTCCTCCGGCTACCTCTTCGGGCACCCGCTGACCATCCCGGTGCCGGACATCGACCGGTCCGAGCTGGTGCTGATCCTCGGCGCGAACCCGTGGGAGTCGAACGGCAGCCTGGCCACCGCGGCGGACTTCCCCGGACGGCTCAAGGCGGTCCAGGCGCGCGGCGGGCGGTTCATCGTGGTCGACCCCCGGCGGACCCGGACCGCCGAGCACGCCGACGAGCACCTGTTCATCCGGCCGGGGACGGACGCGTTCCTGCTGTTCGGGGTGGTGCACGCGCTCTTCGCGGACGGCCTCGTCGAGCTCGGCCGTCTTGAGGGGCACGTCACCGGCGTGCCCGAGGTCCGTGATCTCGCCGCGTCGTTCGCCCCTTCGCTCGTCGCGCCGATGTGTGGCATTTCTGCTGACCGCATTCACCTGCTCGCACGGGAGATCGCCGCCGCGTCGAGCGCCGCGGTCTACGGGCGGATCGGCACGTGCACGGTCGAGTTCGGCACGCTGACCAGCTGGCTGATCGACGTGGTGAACATCCTGACCGGGAACCTGGACCGCCCCGGCGGCGTGATGTTCCCCCGCGCGCCGCACGAGCCGGTCTCCTCGCTCGGCGGTCGCAAGGGCTTCCGGACCGGGCGCTGGCACAGCCGGGTACGCGGGTTCCCCGAGGTCAAGGGCGAGCTGCCGGTCGCCACGCTGGCCGACGAGATCGAGACGCCGGGGGCGGGGCGGGTCCGCGCGCTGATCACGGTCGCCGGGAACCCGGTGCTCTCCACGCCGAACAGCGCCCGCCTCGACCGGGCCCTCGGCGAGCTGGACTTCATGGTGAGCGTGGACCCGTACCTGAACGAGACGACCCGGCACGCCGACGTGGTGCTCCCGCCGCCGGACGCCACCCGCAAGGGCCACTACGACTTCTCGTTCCTGGCCCTCTCCGTCCGCAACTTCGCGGCGTACTCGCCCCCGGTCCTCCCGCCCGATCCCGGCGCCCTCGACGAGTGCGACATCCTGGCCCGGCTCACGCTGATCCTCTCCGGACAGCCGGCCGCCACCGACCCGTCGGTGCTGCACTCCCGGCTGCTCGGCGCACCACTCGCGCCGGGTGACTCGCCCGCCGAACGGCTGCTGGACGCGGCGCTGCGGGCCGGGCCGTACGACCTCACCCTCGACGACCTGCGCGCCCACCCGCACGGCATCGACCTGGGCCCGCTCGAACCGCGGATCCCGTCCGTGCTGCGTACCCCGTCGGGCACCATCGAGCTGGTCGTCCCGGCGATCGCCGCCGACGTGGACCGGCTGCGCGCGGCGCTCGCCCCTTCTCGCTCCTCGTCGAACCCGGCCGATCTCGTCCTGATCGGCCGCCGCCACCTGCGCTCCAACAACAGCTGGATGCACAACGTCCCGGCGCTGGTGAAGGGCCGCGACCGCTGCACCCTGCAGATCCACCCGCAGGACGCCGCCCGTCTCACGTTGACCGAGGGCGATCAGGCCCAGGTCACGTCGCGGGCCGGCACGCTCGCGGTCGGCGTCGAGATCACCGATCGGGTGATGCCGGGCGTGGTCAGCCTCCCGCACGGCTGGGGCCACGACCGCCCCGGCACCCGCCTCTCGGTCGCCGCGAACCACCCCGGCGTCAACACCAACCTCCTCACCGACGAACTGGTCATCGACCCCCTCTCCGGCAACAGCGTCCTCAACGGCATCCCCGTCGAGATCAAACCCTTCCCCGAGGTACGCCTCCCGTAACGTTCCCGCTCCCCGGCCGGCCCTCACGGGTGCCCCGGGCTGTCCCAGACACCCGTGACCCTGCTGGTCACATCTGGACCACCTGGGCGGGACGCCGGATCCCGTGACCGGGTGCCCGCCCGAACACTCGCCGTCCGCGGATCGCCGGCCCGCCTGCCGGGGTTCGTTCGTGGACCCGGCCGGGCGGTACCCCGCGGGCGGTGAGCCGGCGGTGAGCCTGCGGTGAGCCTGCGGTCCGGGGTGGCTCGGCCGGTCCGGGGCGCCTCGGCCGGCCCGGCTGGCGATCCGGGGTGTCTCAGGCCCTCCGAGGCACCCGTGACCACCAGCCATACCCGGCCCCGGTCCCACACCCGGCTTCTGCCCGCTTCCCGGCTCCCGCCTTTCCGTGAGCCGGGGAGCGGCGCGTGCCGTGGGCCGGTTATCAGGGGGTGTAGAGCTCGGCTAGCGCGGTGGCCGTGCCGTCGGTGCTGGTCAGCTCGACCAGGCCGCCGCCGGTGACCCGCTCGGCGAGTTCGGTCGCCGAGATGGTGCAGGTGCCGACCGTGACGGGGTTGCCGGCGCAGCGCTCCGGGTCGTCGAACGTGCTGGTCAGCTTCGGGGCGGCGGACGTCGGCAGGGTGACGACCATCCGGCTGTCCTCGGTCAGCCACTCCCGCTCGCACGGGGTGTCCGCGGTGGGCTTGAGGTGGAGGGCGGTGCAGTACTCGTCGCCCGACAGGAAGAGGACCGGTTCGACGACGATCGACCGCGAGGCCGGATAGTAGGCCCGGACCTTCACCACCGACGTGGTGCTCCCCCGCCGTACGTCGGTGAACGGGGGAAGCGAACCGGCCGGCGACGGGGCGGTCTCCTCGATCGGGCGGATCTCCGCGCCGGTGACCAGCGCGGTGGCCGTGACCTCGTCGTTCTTCGCGGTGTCGATCGGGGCGACGCCGAAGGCCACCGTGCCGGCGAGCAGGCTCGGGTCGGTCAGCGCGGTGTGGAGGGTGGACTGGCCGTCGACGGCGACCGAGGCGGACTCGTCGCGCAGGGTCAGCAGAACGCGCCGGGGCTGTCCGGGAGTGAACAGGGTGGTGTCCGCCGACGCGAGCATCGTGGTCTGCACGGCGCCCTCGTGGCGGATCCGGACGATCGTGGGGCAGAGGTCGAGCCAGTACGCGCCGTCGCCCGCTGCGCGGAACCGGATCTCGCCGCAGGACCGGGCGTCGTCGACGGCGATCGTGGCGGAGATCGACTGGTCGCCGGCGAACGTCTCGCTCGTGCCGGGGCAGAGCATCTCGAAGTCGGACGTGGTCATCAGCAGGCCGTTCCGGAACGAGCAGCGGCCGCCGTACTCGTCGGTCGACGCCTTCCACTGGCCGCGGCGGTCGAGGGCGTCCACCACCCACGGGCCGCGGACCGCACCGGGCGTCGGCATGGTGGCCTGCTCCGGCTCGGCCGCGGTGCTCGGACCGGGGGCGGGCGCGGGCTGGGCGAGGCTCCGGCTGTAGAGGCCGACACCGGCCATGATCAGGGTGACGGCGGCGGTCGCGGCGACCAGTGTCCGGGTACGCCGCCGCCTCGGCGGAACCGCTTCGACGGGTTGCCCCAGGCGTGCGCCGGCGCCGGAGACGTGCCGTCCGGACAGCTGGGCCGCCTCGGCGACCTCCCGCAGGCGGGGGTCGAGGGTCGGCGGGCGGCTGATCGCGTACGGGTCGGTGTTCTGCGCCAGCAGGAGGTTGAGCAGTTCGTGGGCGGTGGGGCGCTCCTCCGGGTCCTTGGCGAGCGCCAGCGCGACCAGGTCGGCGAGCGGCCCGGTCAACCCGGTCAGGTCGGGCGGCTGGGTGAGGATGCGGGCGGCGGTGGCGACCGGCGAGTCGGCCCGGAACGGGGTGCGGCCGGTTCCGGCGTACGCGATGACGGCACCCCAGGCGAACACGTCCGCGGCCGGGGTGATGTCCCGGTGCACGCCGTCGAACCGCTCCGGGGCCATGTACGCCACCGTGCCCACCATCTGGTCCGGATGTGTGTGCTGGCTGGTCACCTCGAGGGCCCGGGCGATGCCGAAGTCGATCACCTTCGGGGTGCCGAGCGCGAAGAGCACGTTGCGCGGTTTGAGGTCGCGGTGGATCACCCCGGCACCGTGGATGGCGGTCAGCGCGGTGGCCACCCCGACCGCGACGCCGTGCAGCCGGCTGTCCGCGAGCGGGCCCTCCTGCGCGACCACCTCGTCCAGGCTGGGGCCGTCGACGTACTCCACCACCAGGTACGGCGTCGGGTGCTCCGGGTCGGCGTCGAGGACCGCGGCGGTGCAGAACGGCGGGACCTGGCGGGCGCGTTTGACCTCACTGCGGAACCGCCCGCGGAACTCCTCCTCGTGGGCGTACTCCGGCTTAATGATCTTGATGGCGACCAGGGGACCGTCGTCGCGGCGCCCGAGGAAGACCGCGCCCATGCCGCCCTCGCCCAGACGGGACAGCAGCTGATAGCCGCCCAGCGATGCCGGATCGCCGGGACGCAGCGGGCTCTTCATCGGCCGACCCATCGACGTCGCTGGACAGAACGGCCATACAGTACGCAGCCCCGCCCGCACTCCCGGCGCCGGGCCGACGGCCGGCTCCGAGCGCCGCCGTCAGGACCGCCCGGGGCCGCGGCTGCTACCGGCGTCGTACCCGGGGAATACCACCGGGGTTGGATGCCGTCCGGCGGCCGCCGCCGTAGCGTGGCAGCAATGCAGGTGTTTCCGCCGGCGCCGCTGCATCGGCTCGCCATCGTGCAGCGCCGGCCGTGGCTGGCCGACGTGATCGCCGGGGTGCTGGTGGCCGGGCTGGCCGCGAGCGGGGCGCTGACCGGTGCGGGCGAGATGCACCACGTGCCGCTCGCCGCCGACCTGGTGACCGCCGGGATCGCCGGTCTCGCGGTCGGGCTCGGGCGGGTCGCGCCGATCCCGGTGCTGATCATCTCCGCCGCGATCGAGGTCGGGTACCTCCTCACCGGCTGGGCCATCCCGCCGCTGATCTTCGCGGTCTGCGCGGCGCTGTACCGGCTCGCGGTCCGCTACGACTGGCGGGTCTCCTGGCCGGTGGCGATCGTGCTCTCGGTGGTGTTCGCGCTCGCCTCGGCGTTCGGGACCGGTGCCTGGTGGACGCCGATCGCGATGCTCTTCGTCGCGGCGACCGGCATGGCGACGGCGGCCGGGGACGCGGTGCGCAGCAGGCGGGCGTACATCGCCGAGGTCGAGGCCCGGGCGCGGCGCGTCGAGCAGAGCCGGGAGGAGGAGGTGCACCGCCGGGTGGCCGAGGAGCGGCTCCGGATCGCCCGGGAACTGCACGACGTGGTCGCGCACCACATCGCCGTGATCAACGTGCAGTCCGGTGCGGCCGCGTTCGCGCTGACCCGGCAGCCGGAGGCCGCGGGAGCGCCGCTGAACCACATCCGGCGGGCGTCCAGCACCGTGCTGCGTGAGCTCACCTCGATCGTCGGCCTGCTGCGCCAGCCGGGCGAGGCCGCGCAGGGCAATCACCCGCAGCCGGGCCTCGCCCAGCTACCGGAGTTGCTGGAGAGCTCCGGGCTGACGATCGAGTACACCGAGCGCGGTGAGCCCCGGGCGCTGCCGGCGAGCGCGGACCTGGCGGCGTACCGGATCACCCAGGAGGCGCTGACCAACGCCCGCAAGCACGGCCGGGTCCACGAGCCGGTCCGCGTCACCTTCGACTGGGCCCGGGACCGCCTGACCATCGAGATCAGCAACGTCATCGCCACGCCGTCCGGGGTGATCGGGTACGGGCTGATCGGCATGCGGGAGCGCGCCGTCGCCGCGGGTGGGACGATCCAGGCGGGCCCGGACGGCGGCGTCTTCACCGTTCATGCCACGCTTCCCGCTGTGAAGGATGAGATGTGACGATCCGGGTCCTGCTCGCCGACGACCAGACCCTGATCCGGGCCGGTTTCCGCCTGATCATCGACCTGGCCGACGGCATGGAGGTGGTCGGCGAGGCCACCGACGGCCGCGAGGCGGTCCAGTTCGCCCGCGACCACCGGGCCGACGTGGTGCTGATGGACATCCGGATGCCGCAGATGGACGGCATCGAGGCGACCCGCACGATCGGCGCCGACGAGCAACTGGCCGGCGTCCGCGTGATCATCCTTACCACGTTCGAGGCGGACGACAACGTGCTGGCCGCGCTCCGGGCCGGCGCCAGCGGCTTCCTCAGCAAGGACGTCGAGCCGGAGGAGCTGCTGCGCGCCATCCGGGTGGTCGCCGCCGGCGACGCCCTGCTCACGCCGCGCGCCACCCGGGGCCTGATCGACCGCTTCCTGGCGCCGTCCTCCGACACGCCGTCGGTCTCCCCGGCCCTGGAGGTCCTCACCGAACGCGAGCGCGAGGTCCTGCGCCTGGTCGCCCTGGGCCGCTCCAACGAGGAGATCGCCGAGCACTTCGTCCTCTCCCCGCTGACCGCCAAGACCCACGTCCACCGCGCGATGACCAAACTCGGCGTCCGCGACCGCGCCCAGCTGGTCGTGATCGGCTACCAGAGCGGCCTGGTCCGCCCCGGCGAGCAGCCCTGACTACCACCCCAGTAGCAGATCAAGACCCTTCCCCGGTACGCCCGAAGCACTGCCACCCGGCCACCCGGCCACCCGGGACGAGCTCGCCACGTGCCCGATCAGGCGTCCGTGAGCTGGTTGCCGACCTGATGCGCAATGATCAGTGATGACACGTGGAAGTGGTGCCTGGTGGCATCCGCCCGGGGGCGCGGTGGGCCGGCGAATGATGGAAAAGTCTTGTGCTCCGGCGAGCCGACGTACGAGGCGCGGGCAGCCAGTTCAGCCAGGTTCCGATCGGGCGGCACCTCGCTGACTGAGCGACGCATGGGGCGCCGGCGCTTCGTAGCTCGCATGCCGACCAGTATCACCCACGGAGTGGTGATTCCAGGAAGGTAAGGCACGGGTGGGGGACGGGCACTCATCCAGTCTGATCTCGCGGCAACCGCGGGTGGTCAAGGGCGATTGCGGCCGGTACGGGAGCACGGCCGATCGCCCGGGGCGGCGAGAAGCTTGCTATGCAACGAGTTGCATAGGAGGATGCGGGCGTGGCGTTGGAGCATGCGATTCTCGTGTCGTTGCTGGAGCAGCCCGGGTCGGGGTATGAGCTGGCCCGGCGGTTCGAGCGGTCGATCGGGCGGTTCTGGACGGCGACGCATCAGCAGATCTACCGGGTGCTCAAGCGGATGGAGAGCGACGGCTGGGTCACCGCCGAGGAGGTCGGGCAGGACGGGCGGCCGGACAAGAGGTCGTACTCGGTCGCCGCGAGCGGGCGGGCGGTGCTCACCGAGTGGCTGCGCGGGGCGGTGCAGCCCGAGGCCGTGCGGCACGATCTCGCGGTACGTGTCCGCGGGGCGGCCTTCGCCGACGCGGCGGGGCGGGCCGCGCTGATCGCCGAGGTGGAGCGCTACCGAGCCGGGCACGAGGAGACGCTGGCACGCTATCTCGTGGGGGAGAAACGGGACTTTCCGGATGTGAGCGCGCTGGAACCCGGGGATCGACTCCAACACGTCGTGCTCCAGGGCGGGATCGCCTACGAGCGGATGCTCCTCGCCTGGCTCGACGACGTCCTGATCACGCTGCGCTCCCTATAGAAAGGACCCCGAACAGTGTTGTTCAACCCCCACACCTACGATCCGGCGCACTTCGACGCCGAGACGCGCCGGCTGCTGCGGGCGACGATCGACTTCTTCGAGGAGCGCGGCAAGGACGCGCTGCTGCAGCGCTACATCGACCGGGTCTGGTACCAGGACTTCCTGGACTTCGCGGCGAAGGAGGGGCTGTTCGCGACCTTCATGACGCCGGCCGCCGACGCCGCCGGCAACCCGGACAAGCGGTGGGACACGGCCCGGAACGCGGCGCTCAGCGAGATCCTCGGCTTCTACGGCCTGGACTACTGGTACGTCTGGCAGGTCACCGTGCTCGGCCTCGGCCCGGTGTGGCAGAGCGCGAATACCGCAGCCCGCGAATCGGCAGGAAGGCTCCTCGACGAGGGGCACGTGATGGCGTTCGGGCTCTCCGAGCGGAGCCACGGCGCGGACATCTACGCCACCGACATGGTGATCGCCGACGACCGGGCGAACGGGACGAAGTACTACATCGGGAACGGCAATGTCGCCGGGCTCGTATCGGTGTTCGGAAGGAACGACCAGGGCTACGTCTTCTTCGCGGCGGACAGCCGGCGGCCCGGGTATCACCTGATCAAGAACGTCGTGAACAAGCAGATGTACGTGAGCACGTTCGAACTCCGCGACTACCCCGTACGCCAGGCGGATGTCCTTCATGAGGGGCAGGGCGCCTTCGACGCGGCGCTGAACACGGTGAACATCGGCAAGTTCAACCTCTGCACGGCGGCGATCGGGATCTGCGAGCACGCCATGTACGAGGCGGTCACCCACGCGCACCGGCGGATGCTCTACGGCAAGCCGGTCACGAACTTCGCCCATGTGCGCCGGGAGCTCTCCGACGCGTACGTGAGGCTCGCCGCCATGAAGCTCTTCAGCGATCGCGCGGTTGATTATTTCCGGTCAGCGGGACCGGATGACCGCCGCTACCTGCTCTTCAACCCGATGACCAAGATGAAGGTCACCACCGAGGGCGAGCGGGTCATCGACCTGATGTGGGACGTGATCGCGGCGAAGGGCTTCGAGGCGGACACCTACTTCGACAAGGCGGCGATGGACATCCGCGGCCTGCCGAAGCTCGAGGGCACGGTGCACGTCAACCTGGCGCTGATCCTCAAGTTCATGCCGAACTACCTGTTCAACGCGGTCGAGTACGAGCCCGTGCCGGAGCGGAAGGACGCGGCGGACGACGAGTTCCTGTTCCGGCAGGGTCCGGCGCGCGGTCTGGGCGCGATCAGGTTCCACGACTGGCGTGATGTTTACGATAAATACGGACATATTGCCAACGTGGCGATATTCCGCGAGCAGGCGGATGGTTTCTGCCAGCTGAAAATCGATGGAGAGCAGTACAAAGACCTCGACTTCCTGCTCTCCGTCGGGCACCTCTTCGCGCTGATCGTCTACGGACAGCTGATCCTGGAGAAGGGCGCCGACCCGCAGCTGCTCGACGAGATCTTCGCGGTGCTGGTCCGGGACTTCTCGGCGTACGCGACCGAACTGCTCGGCAAGGCCGCGACCACCGAGGAGCAGGCCGCCTGGGCGCTCGCGCACGTCCGCCGCCCGGTTGCCGATCCGGAGCGGACGGCTGCGATCTGGGAGCAGGTGCTCGCGCTCGTCGGCGCGTACGAGATGCGTCCCTGACAGTTCCTTGAATCCTCCCCGCCCCGTCCGATCAGGGGACTCGCAAGGTCGGACGGATCGGGGGAGGGTTCGGTGTTCAGCACGCTGCGGCGCGATCCGGTGCTCCGTGCCCTGACCGGGCTCACCCTGCTCGGCTGCGTGCTGTTCTTCGTGTTCGCCGGCCGCCCGGACTGCCAGGTCAAGGTCTACTGGGTGGCCCAGGTGCCGCTGGACTTCGCCCTCGGGTACGGCGCCTGGCGACTGCGCCGGCTCGCCGACGCCCAGTACCGGCGGTTCTGGTCGATGATCGGGTTCGCCGGGTTCTCGTTCACCGCCGGGGACGTCTTCCAGTCGGGCACGGTGCTCTTCGCGTACTCCGGAACGCCGTCGCTGAACGGTGGCATGGTGCAGACGGTCTGCTTCGCGGTGGGCATGAGCAGCAACGTGATCGCCTGCCTGATCTTCCCGCAGGGCCTGCGCACCGCGCGGGAGAAGCTGATCTTCTGGCTGGACGCGGCGACCGTGCTGGTCGGCGGTGGCGCGGTGGCCTGGTGCTTCGCGTTCAACCCGATGGCCGGTACGCACGTCGACCGGCTCAACGCGAGCGTCACCGCGGCGCTGGTGCTGGTCGCCACGTTCAGCGCTACCAAGGTCGCGCTGCTCAAGGCGCCGCCGATGGCCCGGATCGCGGCCTGGCCGATGGTCGGCGCGGCGATGGTCCAGGGCGTCAGCACGTTCCTGCCCGGCGACTTCCAGAGCATGGACCACGCGTACGTCTACGCCATCCGCCTGATGCCCTCGCTGCTGATCGCGATGGGCCCGTGGGTCCAGGCGGTGATCCTGCGGACCGGCGGCGCGCCGCACACGGTCAAGCGCCGCCCGTACAGCCTGCTGCCGTACGGCATGATCGCGGTGACCTTCGTGGTCTTCTTCATGATGCTGCCGGAGACCGCCTCCTCCCAGCTGGTCGGCGCCACCACCGGCGTCGTGGTGATCACCTTCCTGGTCGCCGGGCGGCAGCTGGTGGCGTTCCACGACAACATGGTGCTGATCGGGCGCCTCGACGTGGCGATGGACGAGCTGCGTCACCGGGCGTCCTTCGACAGCCTGACCGGGCTGGCGAACCGGACCCACTTCCACGAGGCGATGGCCGCCGGCGGCGAGGACGGCGCGGTGATGCTGATCGACCTCGACGACTTCAAGACGATCAACGACACGATGGGCCACGCGGCCGGTGACCAGCTGCTGGTCATCGTCGCGGACCGGCTGCGGGCGGCGGTACGCGAGGGCGACATGGTGGCCCGGCTCGGCGGCGACGAGTTCGCCGTCCTGCTGCCCGGCTGCGGCACCGCGGAGGCCGGGATCATCGCCGAGGCGATCCTGCGCAGCCTCGCCGTCTCGACCGAGATCCGCCAGCACACCGTGCTGACCCGGGCGAGCGTCGGCGTCACCGCGGCCCGCCCCGGTGACGACCCGTCCGTGCTGCTCAGCAACGCCGACATCGCCATGTACGAGGCGAAGCGCCGCGGCAAGGGCATGTGGGTCGCCTACAGCGCCGAGATGGGCGCCCGGATCAGCGCCGAGGCGGTGCTGATCCGGGAGATGAACCAGGCCCTGGAGACCGGCGAGTTCGACCTCTTCTACCAGCCGATCGTGCGGCTCGCCGACGAGCGGATGACCGGCGTCGAGGCGCTGATCCGCTGGCGGCACCCGGTCCGCGGGCTGGTCTCGCCGATCGAGTTCATCCCGATCGCCGAGCGCACCGGGCAGATCGTCGCGATCGGCCGCTGGGCGCTGCGCGAGGCCTGCCGCCAGGGCGCCGCGTGGTACGCGCGCGGCGAGCCGTTGACCGTCGGCGTCAACGTGGCCGGCCCGCAGCTGCGCGACCCGAACCTGGTCGCCGATGTGGCCACCGCGCTCGCCGACAGCGGTCTGCCGCCCGGCCTGCTCAGCATCGAGGTGACCGAGACGGCCGTGCTCGACGACGAGGAGTCCCACGAGGCGATGGTCGCCCTGCGGGCCCTCGGCGTCCGGCTCGCCCTGGACGACTTCGGCACCGCGGCGTCCTCGCTCGGCCTGCTGCTCACCTGCCCGGTCACCACGCTCAAGCTGGACCGCTCGTTCGTCGAGTCGATCACCACGGTGGGCCGCCAGTCGGCGGTGGCCACCGCGGTGAGCCAGATGGCGAGCGCGCTGGAGTTCTCCTCGGTCGCCGAGGGCATCGAGACCGAGGAGCAGCGCGACCTGCTGCGCAACCTGGGGTACGAGTACGGCCAGGGCTACCTCTACTCCCGCCCGGTGCCGCCGGAGCAGATCAGAGGAACAGGGCACCCTCCGCGGCCTTCGTCAGCAGCAGCGCTGGCGGGGTGAACCGCTCGCCGTAGCGTCCGGCCAGCTCACGGGCCCGCTCGGCGAAACCGGCCGGGCCGCCCGGGTACTGGTTGATGTACTGCAGCACGCCGCCGGTCCAGCCCGGGTAGCCGATGCCGAGGATGGACCCGACGTTCGCCTCCGGAACGGAGAGGAGCACGCCCTCCTCCAGGCAGCGCACGCTCTCGATCGCCTCGATGAAGAGCATCCTCTCCTGTACGTCGGCGAACGGGATCTCGGCGGACGGGTTCTCCGGCGCGGTGCCGGAGAACGCCGACAGACCCGGCCACAGGCGGACGCGCCTACCCTCCTCGTACTCGTAGAAGCCCGCGCCGGAGGAACGGCCCGGCCGGCCGAAGTCGTCGATCATGCGCTCCAGGACCGCGTCGGCCGGGTGCGGCACCCACGCGTCGCCGGCCGCCGCCCGGTTCTCCCGGCTGATCCTCCGGGGCAGGGTCAGCGTGAGCTCGTCCATCAGCGCGAGCACCGGTGCGGGGTAGCCGGCCTGGGTGCTCGCCTGCTCGATGGTGGCCGGCGGGACGCCCTCGGCGAGCATCGCCATGCCCTCGTTGGTGAACGTGCCGATCACCCGGCTGGTGAAGAATCCGCGGCTGTCGCCGACCACGATCGGCGTCTTGCGGAGCGCCCGCACCACGGCGAGCGCCCGCCGCAGCGTCTCCTCGCTGGTCTTCTCCCCGCGGATCACCTCGACCAGCGGCATCCGGTCGACCGGCGAGAAGAAGTGCAGGCCGATGAAGTCCGACGGGCGGCGGACCCCCTCGGCGAGCAGCGTGATCGGCAGCGTCGAGGTGTTCGAGCAGAGCAGCGCGCCGGGCGACACCACGTCCTCGATCTCGGCGAAGACCTTGTGCTTGAGCGCCGGGTCCTCGAAGACCGCCTCGATCACCAGTCCGGCACCCGCCAGATCGCGGGCCTCGCCGGTCGGCGTGATCAGATCAAGAAGGTCCTTCGAAGCCCCGAGCTTCTCCGCGTACGCCTTCCCGCGCTCGGCCGCCTCCCGGGTGACGTCGCGCAGCACCACCGGCAGTCCCGCCCGGGCGCACACGTAGGCGATCGCCGCACCCATCATCCCGGCGCCGAGCACCGCCACCGTGCCGATCGGCGGGGTGTCCCCGACGTCGCGGGCGTTCACCTCGTTCAGGTCGAAGAAGAACGCCTTGATCATGTTCTTGGCGATCGGGCCGCGGACCAGCTCGATGAAGTACCGGCTCTCGATCGTGAACGCGGTGTCGATGTCGACCTGGGCACCCTCCACGGCGGCCGCGAGGATGTTGCGCGGTGCCGGGTAGGGCGCGCCCTTGAGCTGCTTGCGGAGCGTGGCCGGGAAGGCGGGCAACTGGGCGTACGGGATCCCGCCCGGAATCCGGTAGCCCTCGGCGTCCCACGGCTGGGCGGCCTCCGGGTGGGCCGCGATCCACGCCCGGGCCGCGGCGATCAGCTGCTCCGGGGTCTCCACCAGCTCGTCGACCAGGCCCAGCTCCAGCGCTTTCGCGGCCCGGTGCCGCTTCCCCTTCAGCAGCACCTCGGTCAGCGCCGTGGTCAGGCCGAGCAGCCGGACCGTACGGGTCACCCCGCCACCGGCCGGTAGCAGGCCGAGCGTGACCTCGGGGAGTCCCACCTCGGCACGCGGGACCGCGATCCGGTGGTGACAGGCGAGCGCCAGCTCGTACCCGCCGCCCAGAGCCGCGCCGTTGATCGCGGCGACCACCGGACGGCCCAGCCGTTCCAGGCGGCGGAACTGCTCCTTCACCGCGGTGGCCCGTTCCAGGGCGAGGGTCTCCTGGCCGGGCTCGACGGCGCGCAGCGAGTCCAGGTCACCGCCGGCGAACCAGGACTTCTTCGCCGAGGTGACGATCACCCCGGTGATGTCGTCCCGCTCCGCCTCCAGACGGCCGACGACCGCCGCCATGCCGGCGATGTACGCGTCGTTCATGGTGTTCGCGCCGCGGGACGGGTCGTCCAGGACGAGGGTGACGACGCCGTCGGCGCCGCGCTCGTAGCGGATGGTCTCGGTCATCGGGATGTCCTCCTCAGAGCCGCTCGACGACGGTGGCCACGCCCATGCCGCCGCCGATGCAGAGGGTTACCAGGCCGTACCGCCCCTGGCGGCGTTCCAGCTCGTCGACGATCGTGCCGAGCAGCATGGCGCCGGTCGCGCCGAGCGGATGACCGAGAGCGATCGCTCCGCCGTTGACGTTGACGATCTCCGGGTCCACCTTGAGGTCGTCGGTGAAGTTCAGCACCGCGGCGGCGAACGCCTCGTTCATCTCGACCAGGTCCAGGTCGTCGACGGTCAGCCCGGCCTTGGCGAGCGCCTTGCGGGCGGCCGGCACCGGGCCGGTCAGCATGATCGTGGAGTCGGCGCCGCTGAGCGCGGCGGCGACGATCCGGGCGCGCGGGGTCATCCCGGCGCGGTGCCCGGCGGCCGCCGAGCCGACCAGCACGAGGGCCGCGCCGTCGACGATGCCGGAGGAGTTGCCGGCCGTGTGCACGTGGTCGATCCGCTCCACCCAGTGGTACTTCTGCAGCGCCACCGCGTCGAAGCCGCCCCGGTCGCCGACGGCCGCGAAACAGGCGGGCAGCGCGCCGAGACCCTCCAGGGTGGAGCCGGGGCGCGGGTGCTCGTCGTGGTCGAGGACCGGCAGGCCGTTGCGGTCGTGCACCGGGACCACCGAGCGGGCGAAGTGCCCGGCCGCGATCGCCGCGGCGGCCCGCTCCTGGGAGCAGAGCGCGTACCGGTCCACGGTCTCCCGGGTGTACCCGTTCAGCGTGGCGATCAGGTCGGCGCTGATCCCCTGCGGGACGAAACCGGTGGCCAGGTTGGTCTCCGGGTCGAGCGCCCAGGCGCCCCCGTCGGAGCCCATCGCCACCCGGGACATCGATTCGACGCCACCGGCGAGCACGAGATCCTCCCAGCCGGAGCGGATCTTCTGCGCGGCGACGTTGACCGCCTCCAGGCCGGAGCCGCAGAAGCGGTTGAGCTGTACGCCGGCCACCGTGTCGGGCAGCCGGGCGGCGAGCGCCGCGGTCTTGGCGATGTCCGCGCCCTGCTCGCCGATCGGGGAGACCACGCCGAGCACCACGTCCTCGATGTCGGCCGGGTCGAGACCGGGGAACCGCCGCCGGATCTCGTCGATCAGCCCGACCACCAGGGAGACCGGTTTGATGCCGTGCAGGGCGCCGGACGGCTTCCCCCGGCCGCGCGGTGTGCGGATGGCGTCGTACACATAGGCGTCAGTCATCGCCACAGACCCCTTTCGTATGCGATTCTGGATTAACTTATTGCTGTGTTCCGGCTTCCTGTCAAGGGTGTGGAGGACTCATGGACCCGTTCCTCGCGCAGAAGTGCGCCGACACCGCCCGCGGACTGACCATTCCGGCGCTGCTGCACCGCAACGCCACCGCATACGCCGATCTCCCCGCGCTCAGCACCCTCGGCACGCCCGGCACGCTCACCTGGCGGCAGGTCCGCGACGAGATCGCCACGCTGGCCCGGGGCCTCGCCGAGATCGGCCTGCGCCACGGCGACCGGATGCTGATCATGATGGCCAGTCGCCCGGAACACTGGCTGCTCGACCTGGCCGCGGTGCATCTCGGCGCGGTCCCGTCCACCGTGTACGCCACGCTCTCCGACGACCAGCTCGCCTATCTCGCCCGGCACAGCGGGGCGGAGGTGCTGGTCCTCGAGGGGGAGGCCGAACTCGCCCGCTGGACGCCGATCCTCGCCGACCTGCCCCGGCTGCGGCGGGTGGTGGTGGTCGCCGGCCCCGGTCTCCTCGACGAGCGGATCATCCCGCTGCACCACGTCGTGGCCCTCGGCGAGGCCGCCGACCCGGCCCCGTTCGAGAAGGCGTGGCGGGAGGTACGGCCGGAACAGCCGGTCACGCTCCTCTACACCTCCGGGACCACCGGCGACCCCAAGGGCGTGGTGCTCACCCACCACAACGTGATCTACCAGGCGGTCACCCTGGAGGCGACCGTCGAGACGCCGGACCACGCGCCGTCACTGGCGTACCTACCGCTCGCGCACATCGCCGAACGGATGCTCGGGATCTACAACGCGATCTACCGGGCCGGGCACGTCACCATCTGCCCGGATCCGGCCCAGCTGGTCGCCGGCCTGGTCACGGTCCGCCCGGTGTCGTTCTTCGGGGTGCCGCGGATCTGGGAGAAGTTCGTCGCGGGTATCCAGGCGCAGCTCGCCGGGGCCACGCCGGAGGTGCGGGCGGCCGTGGACGCGGCCCGGGCGGTCGCGTTCGAGGCCTACCGGCTGCGCGGTGCCGAGAAACCGGTGCCGGAGGAGCTGGCCGCCCGGGTCGCCGCCGCCGACGCCGCGGTGCTGCGGCCGCTGCGCGCCAAGCTCGGGCTGGACGAGCTGGTGTGGCCGGGGAGCGGTGCCGCGCCGATCCCGGTCGCGGTGCTCGAATACCTGGCCGGACTCGGGATCGACGTCCTCGAGGTGTGGGGGATGACCGAGACGACCGGAACCGCCACCATCAACACCCCGGACCATTTCCGTACGGGCACGGTGGGGCGGGTCAACCCGGGGATGGAGCTGCGCCTGGGCGAGGACGGGGAGATCTTCGTGCGCGGGCCGCTGGTCTGCGCGGGCTATCTGCGCGCCGACGGCGGTGTGGAGCCCGCCACCGGTGCGGACGGCTGGCTGGCCACCGGGGACGTCGGCACGCTCGACGAGGACGGGTACCTGACGATCACCGACCGCAAGAAGGAACTGATCATCAACTCCAGCGGGAAGAACATCTCGCCGGCCCAGATCGAGAACCTGCTGCGGGCCCATCCGCTGATCGCCCAGGCGGTGGCGATCGGCGACCGGCGGCCGTACGTGACCGCCCTGATCGTCCTCGACGAGGAGACGACCCCGGCGTGGGCCCGCGCGGCCGGCGTGCCCGGCGGCACCCTGTCCGCGATCGCCGAGGACGCCCGGCTCCGGTCCGAGATCGCGGCCGCGGTGGCGGCGGCGAACCGGCGCCTCGCCCGCCCCGAGCAGGTCAAGCGCTTCCACATCGTGCCGCGCGGCTGGACACCGGAGAGCGGCGAGCTGACCCCGACGCTGAAGCTCCGCCGCCGGGTGATCCAGGACCGCTACGCGACGACGATCGACGACCTCTACGCCTCGTCCCCATCACCGGCGGGCCCTCCTGAGTGAGACATCGGATGCCTCGGACGAGGGGCGCGCGGGCTGGGGCCGCGGGGTGCACGATCAGCCGGGAGACGGCCGGAAACTCGGTGGTCGCCCACCCTCGGGGATGCCGACAATGAGCCGATGATCGAGAAGTTCAATCCGCCCACGGTTCACGAGACGGCCGGGTACCACCATGTGACGATCTCCGCCGCCGGGCGCCTCGCCCACCTGGCCGGCCAGTGCCCGCTGGACCTGGCGGGCAGCGTCGTCGGCGAGCCCGGGGACCGGTCCCCGGCCACGTTCGAGGCGCAGACCGCCCAGGTGATCACCAACTGCCTCGCGGTCCTCGCCGCCGCCGGGGCGACCCCGGCCGACGTGGTCCGCTCGGTGATCTACGTGGTCTCGCCGGACAGCGGCGTTCTCGCCGCCGTCTGGCGGCAGCTCGGTGAGTCGGCGCTCGCCCCGGCCTTCACCACGGCGAGCACCCTCCTCGGCGTCGCCGCGCTCGGTTACCGCCACCAGCTCATCGAGATCGACCTGACCGCGGCCCTCCCCGGTTAGCCACCCGTGTCTCGGAACACCGGCCGGGGCCGCGGCTAGGCCGGCTGCCCGTCCTCGAGGTAGGCGGTGGTGCCCTCCGCCCGGGCGCGGAGGGCGGCGGCGACCCGGCGGGCGAGCAGCGGGGAGAGACGCGTACCCGCCTCGGCCTCGGTGCACCAGGACCAGCCGCGCAGCTCGTCGGCGGGGAGGGCGATCCGGGCGGCCTGCTCCGGCGCGAGCACCCCGCCGTCGAAGACCATCATCAGCCCCTCGGTCCGGCCGTCCCGCGGCGGCACCCAGTCGACGACGAGCACCCGCCCGGCCCGTACCCTGAGGCCCAGCTCCTCCTCGACCTCCCGGTGGGCGGCGGCGAGCGGCGACTCGTCCGCCTCCACCGACCCGCCCGGGATCTCCCAGTCGGGCTTGTACCCCGGCTCGACCAGCAGCACCCGCCCCGCCCCGTCGGTGAACAGCACTCCCGCGCCCATCCGCTTCCTGGGCAGACTCCCCGTGTAGTCGGTCATGCCCGCGAGGATACGAAACAGACCCGTCAGAGGCCGTACGTCTTGCCGATGATGTCGCGCTGGATCTCGCTGGTGCCGCCGTAGACGGTGGCCACCAGGGTGGAGCGGACGTGGCGCTCCATGTCGTACTCGGTCGCGTAGCCGTACCCGCCCATCATCTGCATGCCGGCCAGCGCGACCTCGCGCGCCACCTCGGTGGTCTTGAGCTTGACCATCGAGCTCTCCCGGGGCAGCACCCGCGCCGGATCGCGGTCGACCAGCCCGGCGGTGCGGTAGACGAGCAGGCGGCAGCACTCGATCTCGGTGGCCAGATCGGCGATCCGGTGGCGCAGGGCCTGGAAGCTGCCGACCGGGCGGCCGAACTGGCGGCGCTCGCGGATGAAGGCCAGCGCGTCGTCGAAGGCCCGGCGGGCGGTGCCGAGCATCAGGGCGGCCAGGATCAGGCGTTCCAGGTTGAGGCCGGCCATCAGTTGCGGCCAGCCCCGGCCCTCGGCGCCGACCAGCGCGTCGGCCGGGACCGTACAGTCGGTGAAGTAGAGGTCGTTGACCTCGCGGCCGCCCATCGTCTCGATGCCGCTGATCCGCAGGCCGGGAACGTCGGTGGGGACGAGCAGCATGGTGAGGCCGTTGTGCGAGCCGGGGCTGTCGCCGGTCCGGGCGACCAGCAGGATCGCGTCGGCGAAGTGCGCGTTGGAGCACCACGTCTTCTGGCCGTTGATCACGTAGCCGTCCTCGGTGGGCACGGCGCGGCAGGCCAGCGCGGCGACGTCGGATCCGGCCTCCGGTTCGGACATGGCGATCGAGTACGTCCGCCCGCCCGCGAGCCCGTCCACCACGGTCTTCTGCTGTTCGGCCGTACCGAAGCGGCGCACCGCCCCGGCGACGATGGCCGAGGTGGCGAACCCGCCGATGGGCGCCATGCCGTACGCGGTGTGCTCCAGGAAGAGACAGGTGTCGACCATGCCGGAATCGGTCACGCCGAGCCAGCCGAGGTCGGCCATCCGGTCGTAGAGGGACTGGTTGTGCGGGGTGTCCCCGCGCTGTTCGCGGGTGCCCGCCTCGCGCTTGCAGAAGTCGGTCAGCGCCGCCGTGAAGTCGCGCTGTTCGTCGGTGAGATCGATATCCACGCCAATCCCTTCTTCGGTTCTACCAGGGGATTGACATCGAACGTAGCATATCAAATATCAAATCTAGAGCTCGCGTATCTGGAGCCTCCCGACTGATGGATGAGAGGGCACCGTGCTACTGCGCTCGCTTGACCCGGCGACCGCCGAGGTCCTCGGGGAATACGAGATAGCCGGCGACGACGCGGTGCGGGCCGCCGTCGACCGGGCCCGGGACGCCGCCGTCTGGTGGGCGGGGCTGGGGTTCCGGGGACGGCGTACCCGCCTGCTGCACTGGAAGGGCGTCCTCGCCGCGCGGGCCGAGGAGCTGGCCGGGCTGATCCACGCGGAGACCGGGAAGCCGGTCGGCGACGCGCTGCTGGAGATCATGCTGACGGTCGAGCACCTGGACTGGGCCGCCCGCAACGCGGAACGGGTGCTGCGCCGCCGCCGGGTCCGCTCCGGGCTGCTCGCCGCCGACCAGGGCGCGGCCCTGGAGTACCAGCCGCTCGGCGTGGTCGGGGCGATCGGGCCGTGGAACTATCCGGTCTACACGCCGCTCGGCGCGGTGTCGTACGCCCTCGCCGCCGGGAACGCGGTGGTCCTCAAGCCGAGCGAGCACACCCCCGGCACCGGCGTGTGGCTGGCCGACGCGTGGCACGCCGTCGTGGAGCGGCCGGTGCTGCAGGCCGTGGTCGGCGACGGCACCACCGGGGCGGCGCTCTGCCGGTCCGGGGTGGACAAGATCGCGTTCACCGGCTCGGCCGCCACGGCCCGGCGGGTGCTGGCCGCGTGCGCGGAGTCGCTGACCCCGGTGGTCTTCGAGGGCGGCGGCAAGGACGCGATGATCGTGGCGGCCGACGCGGACCTGGACGCGGCGGCGCGCGCGGCGGCGTTCGGCGGGTTCGGCAACGCGGGGCAGACCTGCGCGGGGGTCGAGCGTGTTTATGTTGAAAAATCGGTTTATAAGCCGTTTCTCGACAGGCTGGTCGCCCTCGCCGAAGCGGTCGAACCCGGTGCCTACGGCCCGATGACGATCCCCTCCCAGGTCGACGTCGTCCGGAAACACGTCGACGACGCTCTCGCGCACGGCGGCCAGGCGGTGGTCGGTGGCCCGGAGGCGATCCGGGCGCCCACCATCGCGCCGATCATCCTGACCGGCGTGCCGGAGGAGAGCCTCGCGGTCACCGAGGAGACGTTCGGGCCGACGATCGTGGTCGCGCCCGTGGACGACCTCGACGACGCCGTACGCCGCAGCAACGCCTCACGCTACGGCCTGGCCGCCTCGATCTTCTCGCGTGATCGCCGCCAGGCGCTCCGGATCGCCGCACGCCTGCGCACCGGCGCCGCCTCGATCAACGCGGTGCTCGGCTTCGCCGCGGTACCCGCGCTGCCGTTCGGCGGCGTCGGCGACTCCGGCTTCGGGCGGATGCACGGCGCCGACGGGCTGCGCGAGTTCAGCCGGGCGAAATCGGTCACCTGGCGACGGTTCGCGGCCCCGATGGACGTCATGAGCCTGGAGCGCGACCCCGCCGTACTCGAACGCGCCCTCAGGCTCTTCCGGTGGCGGCATGCGACGACCAGATCCCCAGGTCGTCGAGGTGCTTGACGAGCAGGTCCGCGCCGTCGGTGAAGTGCGAGGTCATCACCGACCGCGCGGCCGCCGCGTCCTGCCCGGCGAACGCGGCGAGCAGCGCCTCGTGATCCCGCTTGACGCTCTCCCGCCAGCCCGGGTCGGCCGCGTAGAACCGGGCCGGCGTGTACCGGGTGGCGGTGTGCAGGAACCAGCTCAGCTTGCGGGCCTGGGCGTCGCGGTTGATCAGCCGGTGGAACGCGTACTCCAGGCGCTCTATCTCGGTGGTGTCCCGGGAGCGGATCGCGCGCAGCAGAGCCCTGTTCGCCACGGTCAGCTCGGCCCGCTGCGCGCCGGTGATCGTGACGGCCACCCGCGCGGCCAGCTCACCGGCGATGTCGCCCTGCAGCTGGAACAGGTCGACGACGTCCTGTTTCGAGAGCGGGGCCACGACGTACCCTTTGCGGGGTTCGAGCTCGACCATGTCCTCGCCGCGCAGGGTCAGCAGCGCCTCACGGACCGGGGTGATGCTGACGCCGAGCTGCTCGGCGACCTCCTCCAGCCGGATCCGGGCGCCGGGACGGAGCTCACCGGACATGATCCGGCCGCGCAACACGGCGGCCACCTCTTCGGACAGTTGCGGCCGCATGCGCCGACGATATCAAATATCACAGGGGTGACCGACATGCGCTTCGACCTGCTGCACCGCATCGCCGATCTCGATCCGGTCCGCGACCACCTGGAGATCTACCGGCTCTCCGCCGGGCACGAGTTCCCCTGGGACTACACCAGGGCGCTGGAGTTCGCGCTGTTCCGGACGTACTGCGTGCCCTCCATCTCGCGGCTGCTCGCCGAGACCGGGGAGTTCGAGAAGCGGCCGCAGAAGCGCTACGACGACACCGCGCTGCTGATGGCCGAGATCGCCGCGCACGGGTACGACTCGCCGCGCGGCCGGGAGGCGCTCAAGGTGGTCAACCGGGCGCACGGGCGGTACCCGATCAGCAACGACGACATGCTCTACGTCCTCTCCACCTTCGTCTACGACCCGATCGCCTGGCTGGAGCGGTACGGCTGGCGCCCGCTGCACGAGAACGAGCGGCAGGCCGCGTACCACTACTACCGCGAGGTCGGCCGCCGGATGGGCATCAAGGACATCCCGCCCACGTACGACGAGTTCGCCGCGTTCAAGCAGGACTACGAGAAGAACAACTTCGGGTACTCCGACACCAACCGGCGGATCGGGGAGTACACGGTCGGCCTCTTCGCCGCCTGGTTCCCGGCGTTCCTGCGCCCACTGGTCCGCCTCGGCGTACGCGGCATGCTCGACGAGCCGATGCTGCGCGCGTTCGGGTTCACGCCGGCGCCGCGCTGGGTGACCGCGGTGGGCGAAACCGGTCTGCGTGCCCGCTCCCGGGTGGTCCGGCTGCTGCCGCCGCGGAAGACGTCGACGCTCGCCGTGCAGCCGGGCAACCGCACCTACCCGGGCTACCCGGACGGCTATCACCCCTCCGACCTGGGTGTCTGATGCCCCGCCGGTCCTTCGCCGCCGGGCTGACCCTGCTGCCCGGCGGCGCCGCCTGATCCTGCTCCGCCGTCCGATCCGCCCGCGCCGGGCTCAGGCGGCGCCGCAGGCCGTGGGGGTGCCGCCCGCCGCGATCGCCGTCAGGGCGGTCAGGGCGTCGTCGACGGTGGCGACCCTGGCCATCGGGAGGCCGGACACCGCGTTGCGCAGCGCCTCGTCGCAGTTCTCCGCGGGGACCAGGAAGTACACCGCACCGGCCCGCTTCGCGCCGGCCAGCTTCTGCGGGATGCCGCCGATGGCGCCCACCGTGCCGTCCTCGTCGACCGTCCCGGTACCCGCGATGATCTTCCCGCCGGTCAGGTCCGCCGGGGTCAGCTTGTCGATGATCCCGAGCGTGAGCATCAGGCCGGCGCTCGGCCCGCCGATGTCGTCCACGTCGGCCGTGACCTTCACCCCGGCCGGGTTCCCCAGCTTCTTCAGCGCGACGGTGACCGCGGTCGACTCCGACTCCTGGAACGACGCGGTGTTCTCCTGCTGCACCTGCTGGTCGCTCTTCCCGGCGGGGTAGACGACCTCGCGCGGCACCAGAGCCTCCTCGCGATCGAACCAGACCCCGAGTGCCCGCCACAGGTCGAGGCCACCCTCGACCTCGACGGTGGTCAGCCGCAGCTGCCCCTGCGACGCCGAGGCCTCCGCCCCGCTCACCGTGATCACCGCGTGCCCGCCGTTGGCCCCCAGCGTGTCCACCGTCGGCCCCGGTTCGAGCAGCACGTACGGCATCGGCAGGAACGCCGTACCCACCGCGAGCACCGCGGTGACCAGGGATCCGGCAAGAACAAGCAGGCCACGACTCTTCACCCGGGCGAGACTACCCACCCCCTCCGCGGCCCCGGCGCCGGATCGCCGAACGGCGCGCCGAACGGCGCTCGCGGCCCCGCCGTTGCGGAGTGTCCGGCCTGATCAGACCGAGTCAGCCCCGGGCGGGTGGGACCGGGGTGCCACTCAGGTAGGCCGTCGTGCGCAGGGCGATGCCGGCGCCAGCCAGGAGCCGCCGCCTGCGGTCCTGGCTGGCGCTGGTGGGTGTCTGGGGCCCGTTGACCCACCCACCAGCACCAGCCGGGAGTTGCCGCCTGCGGTCCTGGCTGGTGCTGGTGGGTGGGTGGGGTCCTAAGCTGTCGGCCGTGTCTGAGGGTGTGGTGCGGGCCGGGGTGCGGCTGAACGAGCGGTACCGGCTGGAGGCGCGGCTCGGGGCCGGTGGGATGGGCGAGGTCTGGCGGGCCGTCGACGAACTGCTGCAGCGGACCGTCGCGGTGAAGACGATGCTGGACTCGGTGGCCGGGGACCCGGACTTCCTGCGGCGGTTCGCGGCGGAGGCGACCGCGATGGCCCGGGTCAACCATCCGGCGGTGGCCTCCATTCACGACTTCGGGACGTTCCGGGGGACCACGTTCCTGGTGATGGAGTTCGTCGACGGGGAGTCGCTCGCCGACCGGTTGAAGCGGGACGGGCGGATCGCGCCGGACGAGACGATGCGGCTGATCGCGCAGACCGCGGACGGGCTGCAGGCCGTGCACGACCAGGGGCTCGTTCACCGGGACGTCAAACCGGCGAACCTGCTGCTCCGTCGGGACGGCTCGGTGGTGATCACCGACTTCGGGATCGCGAAGAGCGCCGACGCCAGCCGGATCACCGCGTCGGGGGCGGTCCTCGGTACGCCCAGCTACCTGTCGCCGGAGCAGGTCCTCGGGCATCCGGCGGACGGGCGGAGCGATGTCTACGCGCTCGGGCTGGTCGCATACGAGTGCCTCGCCGGGGAGAGGCCGTTCGCCGGGGACAACCCGTACGCGGTGGCGTTCCAGCGGGTGCAGGAGGCGCCGCGGACGATCGCGGTGCCGCTCTCCGGGACGGTGCGCGCGGTGGTGGAGCGGGCGCTGACGGTGTCGCCGGAGGAGCGCTGGGCGACGGCGGCGGAGTTCGCGGCGGCGGCCCGGGCGTCGGCCGGGCCGACGGGGCCGGCCGGTGCCGCGGTCCCGGTGGCGCCGCCGATGCCGTTGACGCCCGGCACCGACGGGAGGAAGCCCGGCGCTGACGGGAGGAAGAGGACGCGGCTGGCGTTGCTCGCCGGGGCGGTCGCTCTCGTGGTCGCGGCGGGGATCGGTGGCTGGACGGTCCGGCAGTTCGGTGCGGGCGATGACGCGGGCGGTACGGGGGACGGCGCCGCGGCCGGTGCTCCCGGTGCCACCGTGTCGCCGAGCGCGGTGGAAGCGCTGCCGGACGGCTTCGTGGCCTGCGGGGACGTGCTCTGCCCGGCGGAACCGCTCTGCTTCTACGGGATGACCTCGATCTCCGGGGTCGCCATGCCGCCGCGGTCGATCACGTGCGACGGCGAGCACGTCTGGGAGACGTTCCTGGCGGTCGAACTGCCCGGGGAGCCGCCGGTGATCAGTTCGGACCATCCGCTGATGGAGACCCCGGACATCGGGGCCACCTGTTCGGCGGAGGCGATGGCCGGGCGCAGCGTCGACCCGGCGACGACGAAGGGTTGGCGGCGGGACGCGTGGCCGATCCAGGTCGGCTCGGTCTGGCTGCTGCACTGCATCGCCACCCCGGAGAGCGGGAGCGCCGAGGGCGGCGCCTTCCGCACGTGACGGCGTACCCGGGAAGGCTCTTGATCGTGAAAAGGTGCGGCGCCCGAGCGGACGGACCGCCGGGCGCCGCGAGGGGGAACGACTAGATCTTGCCGGTGCCGGCGCCGGCGGTGACCGTGGCCTTGACCGTGCTGTTCGCCTCGGGGGTGTACGAGTAGGGGATCGCGGCGACGCTGGCGCCGTTGAGGACCGCCTCGGTACCCGAGTTGACCTTGTAGTTGTTCAGCACCTTCAGGTTGCCGGAGTCCGAGTCGCCGGTCTGGGTGACCGTCGGGTTGTCCACGTTCTCGAAGTAGTTGCGCTCGACGTAGACGCCCGCGTTCTCGGTGGAGGCGACACCGTACGAGCCGATGTCGTTGTAGTAGTTGTTCAGCACGTGCACCGGGTTGGCGAACCGGACCCGCGGGTGCCGCTGGTTGGTGCCGTCGAACCAGTTGTGCACGTACGTCACCCGCAGGTGACCGAGGTCCTCGGCCGAGTTGTCGTCGCTGTGGCCGAGCAGCATGGACTTGTCGTGGTCGTGCAGGTGGTTCCAGGAGACCGTGATGTAGTCCGAGCCGCGCTTGATGTCGATCAGCCCGTCGTAGCCGTTCGACAGGTCGTTGTGGTCGATCCAGATGTTGGTGGCACTGGACTGCACGTTGATCGAGTCGTCGCCGGCGTTGGTGAAGACCAGGTTCCGGATGATCACGTTCTTCACGCCGGAGAGGTTGAGGCCGCCGCCGGTGATCCCGGAGCTCGACCCGACTCCGATGATCGTCTTGTTGGAGGCGACGCTCAGCATGCCGGAGACCGAGATGACACCGGAGACCCGGACGGTCTGCGAGGTGCTGGAGCTGATCGCCGAGGTGAGCGCGGACGCCGTGGTCACGGTGACCACGGTGCTGGACGAGCCGCCGGTGGTGCCGCCGTTCATGCTGGCGAACCCGACCGGGCTGGTCTCGAAGGCGGCGAGCGCCTGGTGCTGGGTGGCCAGCTGGGTGGCGACGAGCGCGCCGCTGACGACGAGTGCGCCGGCCGAGAACGCTGCGAGGACTGTGCGACGGCGGTGGGAACGGGCCGCTGTAGCCATGAGGGATTCCTCCATGCGGATGGTGGAACGGGGACGGATGCCGGGCTTCGTCCGTACGCTCGGTGAAGGGCGTGCGGGAGCCCGTGGTGCGCTGGGGAGTGCCCTGTTCAGATGTGTGAACACCCGGGCCGGGGATGGAAGTCCGGGGGCTCAACCTGCGGGTAAGCGCTTTCCTTGGCCGAAACCTAGGCTCGCGATGGACGGCTGTCAATCTCCTGAACAGATTCCCTCGATGGGTGTACCCGACCGTTTCGTGGCTGAGCTGGGCTTATGCCGTCTTGAGCCCGAGTTGCAGGTTGTTTGCAGCGTGCGCCATCTGATGTCGGGGTGGACGTCATCTGATGCTCACCCGTTCGGCACTGGATGAAATGCCCCTTTTCTCCGTTTCCTAGGTGCGCCCGTTGTCGGCGCTCGACAAAGACCTGAGCGATGGAGAAGTCGTGGACATAGGAGATCCGCTGGCCCGCGCGGTGTGCGCGCTCCTGATCAGCCTGCTCGCCACCGGGGTTCGCAGCCTGCCGATCCGGCGCCGGGGCGCGCGCGAGATACGGCTCGCCCGGCGGGCCGCCGTGTATGAGGCCCGCCTCGCCCGGCGGGCCGCCGTGCACGAGGCCCGGCTCGCCCGGCGGGCCGCGGCGTACCGTGCCCGGCTCGTCCGCCGGCAGGGAAGGGGACCGGAGCGTGCGCCGTGGTGACGCTCGCGGCGGCCGGTCGGCGGGATCCGGTCCGGGAGAGCTTCGAGGAGTTCTACCCGCAGTGCCGGCTGCGGCTCGCCGGTCGCGCGCGGATGCACGGCCTCAGCCAGGAGGACGCGCTCGACGCCGCCCAGGAGGCGATGCTCAAGGTCTTCCGGAACTGGAACAGCCTGCACGGGAGCTCGGCGGGTGAGCGGACCAACTATGCGACGCGGGCCCTGCTGAGCGTGATGATCGACGGTTGGCGCCGGCGGGGGCGGGAGGCCGGCGCGATCGGATTGATGTGCGCGTCGATGGCCCCCGGTGAGGTGGAGTCCCCGTCGTCGTCGGACGCCCTCGACCGGATCAGGGGCCTGCCGGCGGAGCAGCGCGCGATCGTGCTGCTCACCCACTGGGGGTGGAAGCCCCGGGAGATAGCCGAGGACCTGGCGCTGGACCCGGACCACGTACGGCGGCAGCTGCACCGTGCCCGGACCCGGCTGCGGGCCGGACTGAGCGGAACAGAAGGAGAACTGTGATGGGGCTGACGTCGGCGGAACGTGCCCTCCTGGCGCGGGCGGAGGAGCAGGCCGTGGCGGAGATGACGTTCGACGCGCGGGCGGGGCTCGCGGACCTGTACGAACGTGCCGCCCGGCCGGTGGTCCCGCCGGTCCGGGCCTCCGCTCCGGTTCCGCCGGTCCGGGTCTCCGCTCCGGTTCCGGCGGGCGCGGCGGGCCTCGGGCCGGCCTTCGGGGCGATTCTCGGACGGGCCTTCGCCCCGGCGCGCGGCGTGCCGGCCAGGGGAAGCAGCGCGCGAGCCGCCGCGGGGCGGTGGTGGCGGCAGGCCGTGGCCGGGTTCCAGGTGAAGCACGGCGCGTTCGCGTTCGCCGCGGTCGTGGCGGCCGCGATGATCGGGGAGATCGTGGGGGTACCGCTGTCCGGGGAGTCCGGTCCGGTGACACCGATGGAACCGCCCCGGGCGATGGCACCCGGTGTGCACCTCAGCACGGGGATCCCGCCGGGCGGGCCCGGAAGCGGGGGGCACCTGAGCGCCTCGGCACCCGCGACCGGCGCCGTCGCCGCGACCCGGGAGCCCTCCGGCGAGCCGTCGGCGGCGGTCACGCGTATGCGGGGGCACGCGGCCACGGGCATCCCGCAGGGAGTCTCTCCGTGGCCGCCGGTTCCTACACCGACCTACATCACGGGTTCGAGTGAAGTTCCGGGCATCCGTCTCAGCACCGCGGCGACCGGGGCGACCGGGGTGCCTCGCGCCACCGGCGTGACCGGCATGACCGGCGCGACCGGCATGACCGGCGAGAGCGGGCAGCCGAGTGTGAGTCCGAGTGCCGGTCCGAGTCCGAGCCTGAGTGCCGGTACTGGCGGCGGCCCGGGCTCGGGTACGGGTCTCGGCCCGGGTGGCACCGGCCCGGTCGGCGGTCAACCGCCCGGGCCGGTGTCGCCGATGCCCTCGGCGTACCAGGTGCTCTACGCGCCGACCTCGGTGGACCTGGCGATGGGCGACGCGGTGGCCCGGGGTGTCGACATCGAGCGGCCGCACGTGACCACGGTGACGGGCGACGGCGATCTGCGGATCTCGGAGGAGCCGGGCACCGGTGAGCTGACGCTGGACCGGGATCCCGATCTTCAGGCGGCCGTGGTCGACCCGGCTGTGGCGACACCGGACGACTGCATGGCGGCCGTGCGGAGTTCGCCCGCCGGGAGCAAGGCGATGCCGATCCGGGAGGGAAGAGCCTATTGCCTGGTACGACCGGACGGGCCGGGTAAGCGGAACACCCTGGTGAGGTTCACGGTCCGGCGGTCCGGCGACGGTGTCGTCCTGCGCCTGGCCGGTTGGCGCGGGGCGGAGTGACGGCGCCGCCGACCGGCCGGAGCGCCACGGCATGAGAACCGGGCGGGCCGCGGGCATCGCCGCCCCGGTCCGCCCGGTGTGGGCTGGACGTGACAAAGGGGACCTCAAGCTCGGCGCGAGAGGGCCGATCGTGGTGAGCGGGGAGGACGAGACGTGCTGCAGCGGTACGACGAGCGCAATGCCGGGATTCGGTACTGAGTGAACGGGCGGCTGCTGCACCGGGACGAACCGGGGATCTCGCCGTTCGACTCGGTGGTGCAGGGCGGGGACGGGGTCTGGGAGGGGCTGCGGCTCTACCAGCCCCGACACACCCGTGAGCGCCAGCCAGGAGTCGGTGGCCGCGGTTCTGGCTGGTGCTGGTGGGTGTGTGGGTGGGGCCGATACACCCGTGAGCGCCAGCCGGGGCGATGGGTGGAATCGGTCAGCGGAGACGGTGGGCGCCCAGACTCCGTCGTTCGGGTGCGGGCCCGCCCGCCAGCTCGGCATCGCCGGGTCGAAGGGGATGCCGAGGGCGTCGCAGAGCCGGATCAGCGTCGCGGCGGGGGAGCGGCACGTCGGCGACGTCCGGCCAGCGGTTCGGCTGGGTGGCCGGCACCGCGGCGCGGCCCGGGTGGTCTGTCCCGGTCGCGGCGAGGTACTGCGCGTAGAGCGGCTCGTCCACCACCACGGTGCCGGCCCGTGAACCGGAGCTGCACATCATGGCGGTCGAGATGTTCCGGGGTCCCGACGACATGGCCACCCTGATCGTCATGGGCCCATGTTCACCTGTGTGACATCCCGGCCGGACGCTGCTCCTTTTCGCGCAGGACGCGGTGTTCTCCCTGGTCAGGGCCATTGCGCGGCGACGGTCGCGCGGTTCGGCGGTCACAGATTCCCAAACGGCCGCCATTACCGTACGCAGTCGCAAGGTAGCGCAATGCATTGCCGGGTATGCGTGAGAGGACTTCGCATCGTGGAGCGACGGCGCCCGGGTCCGCGTGGGATGACGATCCGAATCGGAAATGTCGGCTTCGGAGAATTCCCGAGGTCAATTCGGGCCACGGTCCGATGATTTCCCGAATGGGACAAGGTGGCCACATCCGTCATCGGGGCATCGATCAGACCACGTACTCATCCTGACGGATGGCCCGCGCATGGTCCGAACCGGTGAACCATGATCCACCGGTCATGGAATGTGTGCTTGATTCGAATTTAGACAAATAGAGATCCCTTTAAGCTGCCCGTCGTGCGTGGAACCCAGCTCGCCGGCGACACCGGCCCCCGGCCCCGGCCGGCGCCACCGGTGACCCCGGGCCGATCGGGCTCCGGCCGCCCGGTGCTCGTGACCGGCCGGGCGCCGACGGGTCCGCGCGGCCGTGAGGTGGTGGGTCCGCCCGGCCCTGGGGTGGCGGGTCCGCGCGGCCGTGAGGTGGTGGGTCCGCCCGGCCCTGGGGTGACGGGTCCGCCCGGCGGGGACGTGGTGGGTCCGCCCGGCCGTGAGCCGACGCGGGGGAGATGTGTCCCTGTCGGATCGGCGGTGCGGGAGGAGGGCGCTCGCGGCGGAACGGCGGTGCGGCAGGTGCGGCGGGCGGGGCAAGAGCGGGCGCCGGGCGCGAGGGCGGTCCGGGAAGGCGGGGGTGAGGAATCGCTTCCGCCGGGTATCCGACCGGTCACTCTCCGGGACTGGTTGTACCGCCGGGTGGGGGCGCTTCCGGCGGGGGGTCGGCGGGTCGCTCCCCGTGATCGACTACGGCGCGTAGCCGATCCGCCCACTCATCGGTGATCTTCGGAGAACAGCGAGACTGCCGTCCGGAGCGTGATGTTGACTTTCCGCAACGATCGCGAAAGGATGCGTCGGGTAGGCGACAGTCGATCGTCCTCGGTAGACGATTGACCCACCCCCGCAATTCGTAGTATGAGGCGATGGAATCGAACGGGTCCGATCTGGACAACTTGCATCATTCCAGGTTCGCACTCCTCCGAAACGGTATTCGCGTTGGATGAAAAGCTGTAGCGCGGTGCGGGTGTTGTTTAGCAACCTGTCTGATGTGTCCGGTGGGTCTCCGTCGTGTGCCCCGCCGGTTGCGGCACGGTGTTGCTGCGGGTGGTTGCTACGGGCGTCGCTGCGGGTTCCGACTCGCGGCGGCAAGGGCGTGATGGGCAACATGGTCATCATGTCCGGTTTAGTCGGTTAAATCGTAAATGGATTGACCACAGCCAATGGGGGCAGAGGCGTGAGGACAATCGAATCACTGGCGACAGTCGACCTCAGCGAGGTCGCTGCGCAGCTCAGGCCGCGTACGCGCGCCAGCGAGCGGCGGGCGGGCTGGCAGAGCCGGTACGCCAGGACCCTCTATCTCATCGACTTCGTGGTCGGGCTCTCCGCGGCCGCCTGGGCGTTGCTGCTCCGTTTCGGGGCCTCCCCTGGCGAACCGTACATGCCGGATTACCTTCTGTGGACATTGGCTATTCCGGTGGCCTGGATCGTTTGTCTGGCGATCAATCGGGCCTATGAGCCGCGTCACCTCTTCGTCGGCACCGATGAGTATGCACGTGTATTCCGGGCCGGTTTGGCGCTGACCGCCGGACTCGCCATTGTTTCCTTTGCGTTCGACCTGCGTTTGGCGCGGGGATACGTCAGCATCGCGCTTCCGATGGCCATTGCCGTGGACCTCGTGGCGCGTTATCTGTCCCGCCAATGGCTGCACCGTTCGTGGGCCCGTGGTGACCGTCTGCATCGGGTGCTGCTCGTCGGTCACGAGCGCGCGGTCTCCGACATGACCCGCCGGTTGCGTAACGAGCGGTATCACGGACTCGGTGTGATCGGCGCCTGCCTGCCGGCCGGACCGAGCCGGCACGCGTTCGCCGCCGGCATGCCCCCGGTCTACGGCACCTTCGACGCGATCGCCTCCGCCGTCAGCCGATCAGATGCGGACACCGTCGTCGTTCTCGCCTGCCCGGAGATCGACGGCCCCGCCCTGCGCCGGCTCGCCTGGCAGCTGGAGCGGGACGAGATCGACCTGATCGTGGCGAGCACCCTGGTCGACGTGGCCGGCGACCGCACCACCATCCGCCCGGTGGACGGCCTGCCGATGCTTCACGTCGAACACCCGAAGCTGAAGGGCAGCGCCCGGGTCTTCAAGACCGGCTTCGACCGGATCGGCGCCTCGCTGCTCCTGCTGCTGCTCTCGCCGCTGCTGCTGACCGTCACCGCGCTGGTGAAGTGGCTGCCCGGCGGCCGTGGACCGGCGATCTTCCGGCAGGAGCGGGTCGGCAAGGACGGCCAGACCTTCGTGCTCTACAAGTTCCGCACCATGGTGGTGGACGCCGAGGCCCGCCTCGCCGAGCTGGAGAAGCACAACGAGTCCGCGACCGGGCTCTTCAAGATGAAGGCCGACCCGCGGATCACCCCGATCGGGCGTCACCTGCGCCGCTTCTCCATCGACGAGCTGCCCCAGCTGCTGAACGTGGTGAAGGGCGACATGTCGCTGGTCGGCCCGCGCCCGCCGCTGGCCAAGGAGGTGGCGGGCTACCCCTCCGACATGCTCCGCCGCCTGGTGGTCAAGCCCGGCCTGACCGGTCTCTGGCAGGTCTCCGGCCGCTCCGACCTCTCCTGGGAGGAGTCGATCCGCCTCGACCTGACCTATGTGGAGAACTGGTCGCTCGCCATGGACCTGGCCATCCTCGCCCGTACGGTGATGGCCGTCGTGCGGAGCTCGGGAGCTTACTGACGTACCGGAAGAAGGTAGTGAAAAAGCCCGACCGGAAGAACCGGCCGGGCTTTTTTGATCAGGCGGATCAGACGGATCAGAAGGATCAGGCGGATCAGGCGGATCAGGCGACGGGCAGGGCGCTGTGCGGCGGGCGCGGCTCGTCGACCGCGGGCCAGCCGGCGGACCAGACGTGCCGCTCCCGCCAGATGGCGACCCAGTCGACGCCGGCGCGGCCCTGGGCGGCCCGGCCGGGAGAGGCCCTGGTGAGCGCCGCCTTCGCCAGGGCACGCAGGCCCACACCGGCCTTGAGCAGCGTCAGCGCGGTTCCGGCCCGGGACGCGGACCAGTGCCGGCGTACGTACGTCGCCTTGCCGCGCAGGATCTTGACGCGCTGTCCCTCGGAGCTCGACGACGCGCCGCCCACGTGCACGACGGCCGCGTCCGGCACGACGACCGGTCGTGCGCCCATGGTCAGCGCCCGGGTGCAGATGTCGATGTCGTCGCTGTAGAGGAAGAACTGCGGGTCGAAGCCGCCGAGCCGGTTGAAGAGTCCGCGTTCGATCAGCATGGCGCACCCGGAGACGGCGGGCACCTCTCGCACCGTGCGACGGTCGTACCCGGGAAGGCCTTCGGGGTTGAAGATCGGGCTGCCCGCGAAGACCGTGCCGAGGCCGGTGGCGAAGCCGAGGTAGCCGCCGAGCGTGGGCAGGCCCCAGCAGCAGTACATGTCGTCGGTGCCGTCGGCGTGCAGCGTGCGCGCGGTGTAGATGCCGTGCTCGGGGTGCTTCGCGGCGAACGTGTACAGCTCGGCGACCGGGTGGCCGACGGGTGCGGCGTCCGGGTTGAGCAGCTGGAGGTAGCGCCCGGAGCTGGCCACGGCACCGCGGTTGACGGCGCGCCCCCAGCCCACGTTGACCGGCAGGCGGACCAGGTTGACCTCGGGAAAGGCGGCGGCGATCGCGTCGGCCGAGCCGTCCGCCGAGGCGTTGTCGACGACCGTCACGTCGAAGCTCACGTCCGGCGTACGGCTGTCGAGCAGCTTGCGCAGGCACTCCTGGGTGAGTTCGGCGGTGTTGTAGGAGACGATGACGACCGAGACGTCGGGCTGGGTCACTTCCGGCCCATCCGATCCCGGGCGCTCGCGGCGAGCAGGCGCACCGCGAACGGCGCGTCGTCGATCAGGTACCGGCGGACCAGGCGGCGCGGCTCCGAGGCGAGGCGGTGCACCCACTCCAGGCCGCTCTCCTGCATCCACTCGGGAGCGCGGGAGTGCACGCCGGCCACGAAGCCGATCGCGGCGCCGCAGCCCATGAACCAGCTCTGCGGCAGGCGCGGGCGCAGGCGCTCGATGACCCGCTCCTGCTTGGGGAAGCCGAAGCCGACGAAGACCATGTCCGGCGCGGCGGCGACGACCTCGTCACAGACCGCGGCGTACTCGTCCTCGCGGGTGTCGAAGCCGAACGACGGGCTGAGGTGCCCGGCGAGCTTGAGTGAGGGGAATCTCTCCCGGAGGACCTCCTCGGCGCGCTCGGCCGTGCCGGGCTCGCCGCCGAGCAGGTAGACCGACCGGCCCGCGGTGGACATCGCCTCCGAAAGGCTCCAGATCAGGTCGGATCCGGGAACTCGGGCAGGAAGGGAGTTTCCGGCCAGCCTGCTCGCCCAGATGAGCGGTTTGCCATCGGCGACGGTGATTTCCGAAGCCTCGATGTGGTGGCGTGCCTCCGCGTCTTGTGCGGCTCGATGCAGAATGTCCACATTCGGCGTGATGATCTGTCCGCCGCGGCCTTCTGAAAGCGCCGTAAGAACCCTATTGACGACCTCTTCCTCGATGATCGGGTCAAACTGGACACCTGCGAGCGTCACGGAGCCCCTGCCGTGGCCAGGGGATTCCGAGGTCTCCTGAGACACCTTCACGTGTAGCAACCTACCGGCGCATCCATAGTCAACAAGGAGACGAATGGTCGCCGACCTTGTCGGGTGTGCGATAGGCCCTCGTCCTTTCGACCGGTTGGCAGCGTCGATGGCCGCAGGAAGAGTCGACGCGTGCGAGTTAGCGTCATCATGCCTGCTTTCAATGAGGAAGAAGGCATCGGCACCGTGTTGGGTGCATTGACCGAATCCTCTGACTTTGACTCTGATGTGGAGATCATCGTCGCCGCGAACGGATGCACCGACCGGACCGCCGAGGTGGCGCGCTCCTTCGGCGTGCGGGTGATCGAGATCGCCACGCCGTCGAAGACCGCCGCGCTCAACGCGGCGGACGAGGTGGCCACCGGCGACGTACGCGTGTACATGGACGCCGACGTGCCCGCGGACCTGAGCGTCCTGCGCCGGCTGGCGGAGGCGGTGGCACGCCCCGGGGTGGAGGCCGCCGTGCCGCGCCCGGTGGTCGACACGTCGGCGAGCGCGTGGCCGGTGCGGGCCTACTACGCGATCAACTCACGCCTGCCGGTCTTCCGCGGCCGGCTCTTCGGCCGTGGCGTGATCGCGGTCTCGTCGAGTGCCCGGTCGCGCTTCCTCCGGTTCCCGGAGATCACCGCCGACGACATGTTCCTCGACGCGATGGTCGCGGCCGGTGAGAAGGTCGAACTGGACATCCCGGTCCGGGTCGTCGCGCCGCGTACCCGGGAGGACCTGGTCCGCCGGATCGCGCGGGCCAAGGACGGCAACGCCGAGTTCTGGCGCTTCGTCGAGGCCGCCCCGCCCGGCTACGGGCTGCGGATCGATCCGGTGCCGGGACCGAGCGCGACGTCCTGGCTGCGCAACGTGGTGCTGCGCTCGCCCTGGCTGCTGCCCGCCGCGGTGGTGTACGTCTCGGTGACGCTGGCGGCCGAGCGCCTGCGCCGTTCGCCGTCCTGGGACGTCCGCTCCGGCTGGGGTCGTGCGGCGGCCACGGCGCCCGCGGCGAGCCCGGTGGCCCGGGTGCCCGCGCAGCGCTCGCCGGTCGAGGACCGGGAACGGGCGACGCGCGAATGACGTGCCGTTGAATGGCAATTGGCTGATCTTTTTACGGGGGATTTCCGGCGACGATTAGATCTTGGCACGTTTCCACAAAAGACAGTTAAGCGCCTTGAGCCACCCTGGTCGCATCGGTATGGTCGCCGACGGCGACGGCGGGGATCCGCTGTGTCGTCACGGGGCCAGCCGCTGATGCGGACCGGTGGTCACAAGTCACCTGCCGAGGGGTAATACTTCGTGGAAAACCAGGAATCCACCGAGATCCGCGCATCGCTGGCACCGCGCCGGCACGCGCGCGGCTGGAGACGTGGAAAGGGCATATTCACCGTCGCCGTCGCGTTCGTCATGCTCGCGACCGCAACGGTGGTGACCGCGTACGCGGTCTCCGGTGATCCGGACACCTATTCGTTCTTCGCCAAGACCGACATCTCACGGGTCGGCGTCGATCCGGAGGGCCAACAGGTCGAGCTGGGCCTGACGTTCACCTCGTCCAAGCCGGGGACGCTCACCGCGGTGCGCTTCCTCAAGGTGAAGGGCGACCCGGGCCCGCACCGGGTCACCGTCTGGTCCAGCCGCGGCCAGGCGATCGCCACCGCCACCTCGGTGAAGGAGACCTCCGCCGACTGGCAGGAGGTCGCGCTCGCCGCGCCGGTGGGTATCGAGGCCGGCCAGGAGTACACCGTCTCGTACAACACGACGCGTTACCGGGCCACCGAGAGCTTCTTCGCCAAGAGCCGCACTGTCAAGGCGGGTCCGCTGCGCACGGTCGGCGGCGGCGTCTTCGCGTACGGCCAGGGCACGTTCCCGACCGCGAGCTTCAACTACAGCAACTACTGGGTCGACGTGGTGGTCAAGCCCACCTCCGGCACCACGCCGGCGCAGTCGGCGACCGCCACCGTCTCCGTCGCGCCGTCGGCGAGCAGCGGCGCCACCACGGGGCCGTCCGCCTCCGCGACGCCGTCACCGAGCGCGACGACCACGACCGTGCCGCCGGCCGAGGCGGTCAAGCTGGACCTGCCGCGGGTGGCCTGGGAGGGCGGTCCGTCGTACTACGCGAGCTTCCCCGAGGCCGCGGCGACCGGGTACACGGACGCGGACTTCTTCCCGACCGGCGTCTGGTTCGAGAGCGTGCAGAGCGATGCCGACGTCGCCAAGGACAAGGCGGCCGGCCTCAACATGTACGTCGAGCTGACCGAGAACTCGGACATCGCCACCGTGCGCCGCGACGGCATGCGGGCGCTCACCTCGTGGACGTCCGCCAGCCGCGGTGACGAGTCGGTCGGCTGGCTGCTGACCGACGAGGCGGACATGTGGGGCGGCGCCGGTGACGGCGAGTGGACCGGGAAGTACCCGGGCGAGAACGGCGACATCTGCAAGACCAAGGAGGGCTGCGGGTACGACGTGCTCAGCACCATCTCCGACAGCCTGCCGACCGACGACCGGATGCGCTACGCCAACTACGGCAAGGGCGTGATGTTCTGGCAGACCGACGGCGAGGCCGCGAAGTTCGTGAACCGGAACACCGACATCGTCTCCAACGACGTGTACTGGTACACCGACCCCAACGTCTGCACCTCGACCTCCGAGGGCCTGTCGATCGGCGTGCCGACGAACTACTGCCGGCGGTCGGCCAACTACGGGCTGACGATGGACAAGATGCGGGAACTCGACGGCCTGGACGGCAAGCGCCAGCCGGTCTACGCCTTCATCGAGGTGGGGCACCCGTTCACCGAGGACGACTCGCCGACGATCACCGGTGACCAGATCGCCGGCGCGACGATGAGCTCGCTGATCCACGAGGCCCGCGGGATCATCTACTTCAACCACAACTTCGGCGGCTCGTGCATCTCGCAGCACGTGCTCCGGGACGCCTGCGGCACCGCGGTGCTGCCGACGGTCACCGAGTTGAACGCCCGGATCGCCCAGCTCGCCCCGGTTCTCAACACGCAGTCGTACCAGTGGTCGGCGAACTCCTCGGTCGACACCATGCTGAAGGCGTACGGAGACTCGTACTACCTGTTCGCGATGCCGGGGCGGTTCGGCGGGACCGGGTCGCAGAAGCTGAAGCTCCCGGACGGCCTGTCCGGCGCGAAGGCCGAGGTGCTCTTCGAGAACCGCTCCGTTTCGATCACTGACGGTGCCATCCAGGACACCTTCAGCAAGGAGTACTCGTACCACATCTACAAGATCACACCGTAGGGTCACCGACTGTCCACGTGCTCGGCGGTACTGGGCACGGGACAACCGGCCATTAGGTCAATCCTATGTATCCGCCGGGTCCGTATGATGTGTTCCATAGCTGACTGACGTTGCCATCCCGTCTCCGTCATCCTGGTGGCGATAGATTCAGGCGGGATGGCAGCGGATGCTTGCCGCCCATCGGGCGGTCGCCTTCGCGACGGAATCCTCGGCCGTACGGGCCGTGGGATCCGCCGCATACGGAAGGACAGTGTTGGACTTTTGGGACCTCACCCGGCTTCTCTGGCGTCGCTGGTACATCAGCGCGCCGATGCTGCTGGTGGCCATCGGCATCACGATTCTCGCTGCGAAGACCATCGAGCCTGACTACGTCGTCACCAGCTACGTCCAGCTGATCCCGCCGACGACGAACTCGGACGACAAGGACGACACCAAGGTCTCTGAGACCCGGAACCCGTGGCTCGACCTCGGTCTCGGCTCACTGAGCAAGGCCGCGATCATCACGGTGCAGGACCAGACCGTGCTCGACCAGCTCGAGTCCCAGGGCCACAGCATCAACTTCACCGCCACCTTCGACACGCAGATGCCGGTGATCACCTTCGAGGTGATCGGTGACAGCAAGGACCAGGCGACCACGTCGATGGACGCGATCATCGAGCGGTTCGACAACTCGGTGAAGACGCTGCAGAGCACGTACGGCTCCAAGCAGGAGCAGTACATCACGGCGCAGCGCCTCGACAAGGGCGACAACGTCAAGGAGTCGACCTCCAAGGTGAAGCGGGCCCTGGTGGCCATCGGCGGCGTCGGCGTGCTGCTCAGCGTCGGTGTCACCGTGGCCGTGGACGCCTGGGTGCGCCGCCGGGTCAAGCCCGGTGAGCCCGCGGAGCCGGCCGAGCCCGCGACTCCCGCGGTCGGGTCGGCCTACGGGTCGGTCCAGCGTTCCGCCACCGTCAGCCCGCGAACACCGCCGATGCACTCCGACCCCGGCGCCACCCAGGTGATCCTGCCGACCGCCAACGGCCTGCGGAAGCCCGGCACCGGTGGCCGTCCCGGGCAGGAGGCGCCGCCCGCGATGCGGCCCGCCCAGCAGGGGGACGCGACGATCATCCTGCCCAACGCGAGCCAGATCGCGGGGGAGCTCAAGAACGGAATCATCCGTCCTTGAGCAGCATGACGGTCGCTCGTCAGGTCGATCTCGAGCCGTCACTGCTCGGGGACCGGCTCTACGTGAGCCGGCGGCGCTTCCTCCGGATCGACGCGGCGGCGCTGCTCAGCCTGATGATCGCCCTGCTGGCGCTGATCCCGGCCCGGCTCATCGTGCCGAACATGACGGACCTTGGCCGGCCGGCACTGTTGATCGGTTTCGTGCTCTGCCTCTGGTGGCTGCTGGTCCGGCTGAACCCGCATCTGGTCCTGGTCGGGCCGCAGCCCATGCGGTGGGTCGTGCTGATCTACCTGCTGGCGGCGCTGATCTCGTACGCGGTGGGCCTGCTGCGCGGGCTCACCGAGATGGAGGCGAACGGCGCCGACCGGGCCATCCTCTCCATCGGGATCTTCGCCGGCGTGCTGCTGATGGCGGCCGACGGCATCCCGAACTGGGCGCGCCTGGACGGCGTCATCCGGATCTTCGTGACCTGCAGCGCGATCATGTCGTTCATCGGCCTGCTGCAGTTCGTCCTCTACCTGGACGTGACCCAGTACATCTCCATCCCCGGGCTGGAGGCGAAGGGCTGGGCGCCGGAGCTGGAGATCCGTGGTTCCGGCATCCGGGTGGCCAGCACCACCGGCCACTACATCGAGCTGAGCACGATCCTGGCGATCGCGCTGCCGTTCGCGATCCACCTTGCCCTGTACGCCGAGTCGAAGCTGCGCCGGCAGATCTCCATGGTGCTGGCGGTGGTGATCGCGGCCGGAGTGCCGGCGACCATGTCGCGCACCGGTTTCGTCGGCCTCGGCATCGTGATGCTGGTGATGGTCCCGATCTGGACCTGGCGTACGCGGTACAACATGCTGGTCATCGCGGTCGGGCTGGCCTGCGCGATGATCACCGTCAAACCGGCCGTGGTCGACACGCTCACCCGGATGTTCTCCGGTGCCGCCGAGGACCCGAGCATCACCGCGCGTACCAAGCGGTACGACATGGTGGCGTACTACTTCAACCAGCGGCCCTGGCTCGGCCGGGGCACCGGCACCTGGATCTCGCCGCAGTACCAGTACCTCGACAACCAGTGGCTCGACACGGCGCTGATGGGCGGCATCATCGGGGTGGTGGCGCTCGCGCTGCTGCACCTCACCGGCATCTCGCTCGCCGGCCTGGCCCTGCGGCGCTCGACGACGCGGGAGGGCAAGCACCTGTGCGCGGCGCTGATCGCCTCCCAGTTGATCGCCATTTTCGTCGGTTTCACCTTTGATTCACTGAGCTTCAGCAGCTACTTCCTGGTGCTCGCGTTGATGCTCGGGCTCTGCGGCGCCGTCTGGCGATTCACTCATCCCCAGCGAATGGTGCGAACGTCGGTTCCCGGTAATGTCGAGGCGGACTCCGGCGAATCCGAATCCGAGCCCCTGGCCACGGCGTCCCGCTGATTCCGGTGCTGTCGGTCATCCGACGACACGGCCGCTACCTCAGCCCAATGGACAATCTTGGAAGTCGATCCGGTTCGGGATCGAACCGTTTGCGTCACGGCATCCTGCTCAACCGAGGGACGCGCTCACCCTAAATGGACTCCTAGGTTGAGGGCGATGTTCCAGAAGGCCGAAGGTGACAAAAGATGGTGACGGAACCGGGCGTGCGAAAGCCCCGGCTGGTCTTCTTCCGCATGCTCCAGCAGGGGCTGCCCGACTTCATCCGGCTCCACCTCCGTGAGCAGGTGGAGTGCCTGGAGCGCTCGTTCGACGTCGTGGTGATCGACCACGAGTGCGACTTCGGGCAGGTCTGCGATCAGTACCGGCCCGACCTGGTGCTCTTCGAGTCGGGCGCGTACACGGGCAAGCGGCAGATCACCAATACGGCGGCGCACCCGGAGGTGCCCCGGCTCGGTTTCATCCACTCGGACGCGTACTGCCTCTCCCGCGCGGCCTCCATCGCGGACATGGCCCGCTGGGGTGTCGAGGCCTTCGTGTCGATCTCGGTGGCGATGGCCGAGTACACCCCGGAGATCGCGGACGACCTCTTCGTCTGGCCGAACTTCGTCGACCCCGGGCTGTACCGCGACTACGCCGAGCCGAAGCTGGTCCCGGTCTTCTTCACCGGCAGCCAGGCGATCCACTACCCGTGGCGCAACCGGGTCAGCCGGGCGATCGCGCCGAACTACCCGTCGCTGACCACACCGCACGGCGGCTGGTTCAACCAGGGCCGGTCCGCGCGGATGGTGTACGGCGAGCGGTACGCCCGGCTGCTGAACGCCTCCGAGATCGTGCCCACCTGCGGCACGATCGCCAAGGAGGTCGTCCGGAAGCACTTCGAGATCCCGGCGTCCCGGGCCTGCCTGCTGACCGAGCGTACGGCTGCGGTCGAGGCCGCCGGCTTCGTCGACATGGAGAACTGCGTCTTCGCCGACGAGCAGGACGTCCTCGACAAGCTGGACCACCTCTTCCGGAACCCGGACGAGCTGGCCCGGATCACCGACGCCGGGCACCGCCTCGTGCACACCCGGCACACCGCCGCCCAGCGGGACCAGGTCTACCAGTGGTACCGGCTGCGGACGGAGCGCCGGCCCGGCCAGCGGATCGTGCAGCCCGGCCCGTTCGCCCCGCTCGAACTGGCCGGGGACACCGCCACCGGCAACCGGCACGTGATCAGTGGCGGCCTCGACCGCGTCCTGATGCGCACGGCCGGCGAGGACATCCGGCGCGGCCGCTTCGCCGAGGCGGAGAACGCGTACCTGCGCTGCCTCAACTACCACTTCATGCCCGAGCCGGTGCTCGGCCTGGCCCGGGTCGCCCTGCACACCGGCCGGCCCGACCACGCCCTGCAGCGGCTCCAGCAGACGATCGAGGGCACGCTGCTCACCCACCACTCGGCGGAGCCGGACCCGGTGGAATGGGCGTACATGGTGCGGGCGCTGCTCTGCGCGGGCCGTTCCGGCGAGGCGGTCGCCCGGGCCCGGGAGTACCCCGGTCTGCGGCACCCGGAGCTGGACCGGATCCGCTCGGCGGTCGGCCTGCTGAACCGGGAGGCGGAGGAGCTCGGCGAGATCCGGCAGGCCCCGGTCCGCGCCTCGGTCCACGTGCTGGACCAGCAGTCGTTCGTGGAGTGGGCGGGCGAGTTCGCCGCCATGCTGACCGCCTGCGGCCAGGACGGCGCCGCCGCCCGGTTGCGCGAGCACGGCACGGTCGTCGACCGGCTCCAGCCGCACGAGCCGGTCGCCACCGGCGGTTCGGAGGGCAACGAGCTGCTCGCCAAGGGCCGGCTGCTGCGCCGCAAGGTGCACCGCCGCCTGGAGTACGAGGTACGCCGCCGCCTGCACCGCCCGGAGCAGGTCGACGCGTTCACCCGGGTGGTCCGCGACCTGACCGAGAAGGAGGACCTCACCGACGTCCTGCTGCTCGGCACCGCCGGACCGGAGCAGGTCAAGGCGCTCACCGAGGGCCTCGGCGCGAACCCGAACCGCCCGGCCGTCGTGTCGGTACGCCCCGGTGCCGGGGTGGTCGTCGACGAGCACGCGACCGGCCGCCCGGCCGGTGAGCCCGGCGGGCTCGCGGCGTTCCGCGCCCGGCGGGCGATCGAGGGCTTCGACCTGGTCGTGGTCGCGGACGAGGCGAGCGCGGCCGGTCCGCACGCCACCGAGGCGCTCGGCGCGGCGTTCGTGCTGCTCCTGGGCATCAGCACGCCGGCCGGGTACGAGCTCTGCGGCCGGATGCTGGCCGACCCCCGCTACGTGCTGCTGGACAACGATCCCGACTTCGGGACCGGATACGCCGTGTTCCGGCGCCGCCGCCGGACCCGACCCGCGACAGGAACGCAGAACCCGTGACAACCCCGACGACCGGCGGCATGGCCGGTAAGGTCCGGCGCGCCCTGGCGTGGAGCACCCTCAACAACCTGGTCGTCCGGCTCGGCAGCTTCGGGGTGAGCATTCTGCTCGCCCGGCTGCTCGCGCCGAGCGAGTTCGGCGTCTTCGCGGTCGCGCTGACCGTGCAGACCGTACTGGTCGCGCTCGCCGAACTCGGCTTCAGCGCCGACCTGATCCGGCACGGCGACATCGAGCGCCGGGCCGGCACCGCGACCACCGTCGCCACCGGTTTCAGCGCCCTGATGGCTCTGGGCATGTGCGCCGTCGCCGGCCCGGTCTCGGCCGCGCTGGGCAGCGCCGACGCCACCGCGGTGGTCCAGGTGATGTCCGCGACGCTGGTGCTCAGCGGCATCTCGGTCGTTCCGTACGCGATGATCCAGCGCGACTTCCGGCAGTCGGCGCAGATGTCGCTGGACACCATGAGCGTGGTGGTCAACGGCGTGGTGGCGGTGGCCCTGATCAGCCTGGGCTTCGGCGCGATGGCACTGGCCGTGGCCCGGGTGGTCTCCCAGGGCGCCGCCTGCGTCCTGCAGTTCGTCCTGGCCCGGACCCGGCCGAGGTTCGGCTTCGACCGCGCCGTCGCCGAGGGTCTGATCCGGTTCGGCGTACCGCTGGCCGGCGGCAACCTGCTCTCCTGGATCGTCATGACGGCCGACTACGCGATCGTCGGGCGCAGCCTCGGCGCCGTCGCGCTCGGCTTCTACACCATGGCGTTCAACATCTCGACCTGGCCGATGGGCGCGCTCGGCGCCGCGGTCCGTGCGGTCGCCCTGCCCGCCTTCTCCCGGCTGACCGATCCGGTCCGCCGCGGCAGGGTGCTGGTCTCGGCCGTCGCGCTCAGCTGGGTCGGTGCGCTGCTGGCCGGCATCCTCCTCTCCGGACTGGCGAAGCCGCTGATCGCGGTGGTCTACGGCGAGCGCTGGCTCCCGGCCGCCGCGGCGCTGGCCGGCCTCGGCCTCTTCGGCGGCGTCCGTGTCGTCACCGACCTGATGAGCGCCTTCCTGACCGCCGCGGGCCGGACCCGGCTGGTCCTGATCACCCAGGCGCTCTGGCTCGTCGCGCTGGTCCCCGCCATGATCGCCGGGGCGCGTCTCTGGGGGCTGGAGGGCGCCGGCTGGGCGCACCTGGCGGTGGCCGCGGTGGTGGTGTTGCCGTTCTTCGTCGCCGTCGTACGCTCCTCGCAGGTGCCGGTCCCGGCCCTGCTCGGCCGCCTCGCCGTGCCGGTGCTGGCCGCCGTCCCCGCGGCCCTGCTGGGGATGCTGGTCGAGCGCTCCGTCGGCAACGACTTCCTGGCTCTGCTCGCCGGCGGCCTGACCACCACCGTGGTCTTCCTCGCCCCGCTCGCCCCCTGGGTGCTCCGGCGCCTGCGGGAGGTCCGGGACACCGGGCCCGCCGTGGACCACTCCGAAGAGCTCACCGCAGTAAGCCCGGCGTGAACGCGGGCGACGACAAGAGGAAGGCTGTACAGATGAGCGGTAAGCGTCTCGTACCGATCTCCACGGTGACGGCGCCCGTTCCCGGGGTGCGTGACGGCCGCCTGGCCACGGTCTCCGTGATCATTCCCTGCTACAACTACGGTCACTTCCTGCCGGACAGCGTGCCCAGCGTGCTCTCCCAGCACGGGGTCGAGGTCGAGGTGGTGATCGTCGACGACCGGTCGACCGACGACAGCGCCGAGGTCGCCCAGCGGTACGCCGACGCCGATCCCCGGGTCCGGCTGGTCCGGCACGAGGTCAATCAGGGGCACGTCGCCGCCTTCAACAGCGGGCTCGCCGTGGCGACCGGCGAGTTCATCGTCCGGCTCGACGCCGACGACCTGCTCACCCCGGGCTCGCTGGTCCGGGCCGTCGCGCTCTTCGACGCCCACCCCTCGGTCGGCCTGGTCTACGGCCACCCGCACCACTTCACCACCGACCGGCCGCCCGCGGCGCAGACCGAGATGCGCGGCTGGACCGTCTGGTCGGGACGCGACTGGATCGCCGAGCGCTGCCGCCGCGGCATCAACTGCATCACCACCCCCGAGGCGATCGTCCGCGGCAGCGTGGTCGAGCGGATCGGCCCGCTCAGCCCGCGCCTCGAGTTCGCCCAGGACATGGAGTACTGGCTGCGGGTCGCGGCGGTCTCGGACGTCGGCCGGATCGACGGTGCCGACCAGGCGCTGCACCGCGACCACGCGGCGAGCATGAGCGTGACCACCGGCTCCGGCCTGATGCTGGACCTCCGCGAGCGGCGCACCGTCTTCGACGTGCTCTTCGACGGACCCGGCGGCGATCTGCCGGACGCGGCCGAACTGCACGACCTGTCCCGGCGCACGCTGGCGGCCGAGGCGCTGCAGGACGCGTCGCACGCCTACGACCGGGGGCACACCGGCGAGGTCGACGTCGACGCGTTCGTCGACTTCGCCCTGGAGACCTTCCCGCAGGCGCGGACCCTGCCGCAGTGGCGGGCCCTGCAGCGGCGCCGGATGGTCGGCGCCCGGGTCGCCCCGCTGATGCCGACCTTCGCGGCCAGCGTGGTGTGGCGGCGGGCGCAGCGTGAGGTCCGCGAGCGCCGCTGGGTCCGGGCAGGCATATGAGCGGCGTTCTGGTGGTCTGTGCCGGCACCAACTGGGACGGGGTGGCCGGCTCCGACCGGATGCTGGCCACCTGCCTGTCGGCGTACACCGACGTGCTCTGGGTCGACCCGCCCACCTCGATGGTGCGGGCCGGCGGGCTGCCCCGGCCGAAGCTGGGCACCATCGGGCCGCGGATGCACCGGCTCACCCCGCTGGTCCTGCCGATGCACACCCGCACCGGCGTCCGGCACACCACGCCGGCGCTGGTCCGGGCCCAGATCAGATGGGCGCTGCGCTCCTTCGGGGTACGCCCGCACACGGTCCTCGACTGCCGTCTCGGCGGCATGCTGGGCGGCTGGGGCGACGGGGTGCGCGGCGTGCTCTACGGCACCGACGACTTCGTGGCCGGCGCCGAGCTGATGGGCCGCAGCCGGGCGCAGGTGGAGGCCGAGGAACGGGTTGCCATCGACCGGTCCGACCTGGTGCTGGCCGTCTCGCCGATCCTGCGGGACCGGTGGAGCGCGATGGGCGCCGAGGTGCTGCTGCTGCCCAACGGGGTGCGTACCGAGACGTACGACGGACTCGACGGGGTCACCCCGGCGGCGGACGTACGCCTGCCCGGGCCGGTCGCCGGCGTCTGCGGGCACCTCTCCGAGCGGATCGACATCGGGCTGCTGGAGGCGGTGGTCGACGAGGGGCTCTCGCTGCTGCTGGTCGGCCCGTACGACAGCCGCTGGGAGCCGGAGCGGTTCCAGGCGCTGACCGCGCGCGACCGGGTGCAGTGGACCGGGCCCCGGCCGTACGAGCGGATGCCCTCCTACATGCGGCACCTGGACGTGGGGCTGACGCCGTACACCGACACGGCCTTCAACCGGGCGTCGTTCCCACTGAAGACCCTGGAGTACCTGGCGGCCGGGCTGCCGGTGGTCAGTACCGACCTGCCCGCCACCCGGTGGCTCTCGACCGGCCTGGTCACCCTCGCCACCGAGCCGGCGGACTTCGCCAAGGCCGCCCGGGCCGCCGCCGAGCAGGCCCGCACCGCCGAGGTGGTGGCGACCCGCCGGGCTTTCGCCGACGAGCACAGCTGGCGGGCCAGGGCGGCGACCGTGGCCACCGCCCTGGGCCTCACCGGCTGATCGACCGGCCGGGACCGCTCAGCTCAGCGGGGTGGCCGCGATACCGGCACGCCGGACCTCCAGCGGCGTGCCGGACTTCGCGGAGACCATGACCGCGATGTCCTCCGGGCCGACGGTGCCCAGGAAACCGGCCAGACCGGCCGCGTCCAGCGGGATCTCGTCGGAGTACTCCGGGCAGAGCATGTCGTCGGTCGCGTAGCCGGTCGCCGGCTCGCCGAGCACCTCGTCGACGAAGACCCCGTACAGGATCTCCTCGCTGAAGTGCAGCTGGGCGCCGATCGCGGTGGCCCACGGCTGCCCGGTGACCTGCTCGACCCGGGCCAGCAGCTGCCGGACCACGGCCGGGTCCCACGGCGCCGGCCAGCAGATGTAGTCGGTGAACGGGCCCTGCGCCGCGGGCAGGCCGAGCAGCTCGCGCGCCACCCGGTGCCAGATGACGTGCCGGGGCAGGCGGTCGTCGATCGCACCCGGCTTGCGGTAGAACCGGGCCACCCCGTCCCGGACGAACCGCTCCGGGCCGAACGGGCGGACGAACTCGATGTCCGAGTCGACCAGGAGCGCCACCTCCGTGTCGAGGCGGGCGGCCGCGGCGAGCTTGACGATCTGCTGGGTGATCCAGCCGCGCAGCGGTGGGAACGGCCGGCGCGCGTTGACCCATCCGTTCACCCCCGGCAGGGCCAGGAACGTGCGCGGCAGGAATTCCGCCACGTCGTGCACCCGGGTACGCTCCCCGGCGAGACCGCCGAACAGGCCGAGGTCCTTCTTCGGCACGATGATGTGGTGCTCCACCGAGGGCGGGCAGTACGTGAGCACCGAGCGCTGCAGGTCGGCGCAGAGCTCGTAGTCGGGAGCGTAGCTCGGGGTGATGATCGCCAGTCGGGGCATGGAGAAGCTCAGTCCTTCGTGAGGGTCACCGCACCACGGCGGGTGACCAGGCGTCCGGGATGAGTACCTGAGGTGTTCCGGTGCCGTCGGCCGGGACCCGCCAGACGTCGCTGGTGGCGGCGCCGGTGCCGGAGACCCGGGCCAGTCCGTAGAGGACGGTGTCGTCGTCGAGCCATTCGGCCTGATCGTCGACGCTGCGGGTCTCGGCCAGCTCGGTCACCGTGCCGGTCCGCAGGTCGTACACCGAGAGACGCCACTTGCCGTTGGGCAGGTCGCCGTGCTTCTTGAAGGCGATCCGGGTGCCGTCCGGGGAGAGCGACGGGCACTCGACGTCCTCGTGCAGCGCGGTGACCGTGCGCTTGGCGAGGCTGCCGCGGACCAGCCAGGTCTTCCCACCCGACGCGGCGGTGGCGTAGAACTCGTCGTCGCCGGCGAAGGTGACGCCCCACATGTTCTTGTCGGCCGCGGTGATCACCTTGCCGTCCACGGTCAGCGTGAACTTCTCGATGTCCCCGATGACCTTGCCGTCGGTCCGGGTGACCACGGTACGGGTGGAGAACTCGCCGGGGTTGGTGTACGAGTCCCCGGCGATGAACGTCGTGGTGGCGACCAGCGAGCCGTCCCGGGAGAGCCGGGTCCGGCTGGGCAGACCGGTCAGCGGCAGATCCCGGGTGGCCTGCCAGGAGCCGTCCAGCAGTTCGGCCTTGTACGTGGTGACCAGCCCGCGGTTCGCGTACAGGCAGATCGCGTCGCCGGCGGTGGCGTACACCCGCTCGCAGGAGACCGGGGTGTACGCCCGGGCCCCGGACGGCGCGGAGAGCGGCACCACCGCGACCTTGCCGTACCCCTCGCCCAGGGCGGTGCTGCGGAAGACCACGTGCGGCTCGGCGCGGATGCCGGCCAGGTCGGTCCGGGTCGGCGCCGCGGTGGCGCTGGCCAGGGTCCGGGCCTGCTCCCGCCGGACGTTCCAGACGTAGCCACCGGCACCCAGCATCGAGGCCGCGAGGATCGCCGCGAGCAGCGCGAACCTCAGCCGCAGCGTCACGCCGCGGCTCCCCGCCGGTCGATGCCGCGCAGCAGCCACGCCGCCACCGGCACCATCGCGGCCAGCAGCACCGCGAAGAGCACCAGCGACCGGCTCGGCCCCTGCACGTCCCAGAGCAGGCCGAAGCCGACCGAGGAGGCGAACCGGGCGACCGCCACCACGGTCTGCGCCGCCGCGATGCCGCTGCCCCGGGTCTCCTCCGGGACCAGGCGGCTGATCAGGGCGGGCAGCACGCCGTCGGTCGCCGCGTAGAAGACGCCGAGCAGCATCAGGGTGCCCAGCGTCAGCCCGATCCCACCGCTCGGCAGCGCCGCCAGCAGGTAGCAGGTGAGCAGGGCGCCGTGCCCGGCGATCAGGACCTTGGCGCGTCCCACCCGGTCGGCCAGCCGGCCCAGCGGGATGGCCAGGGCCAGGTACGCGAGGTTCGTACCCACGTAGAGCAGCGGGAAGTACTCCGCCGCGAAGTCGTCGCGCTCCTGGAGGGCCAGGTAGAGGAAACCGTCGCCGACGGTCACCAGGCCGAGCACCGCGGCGGCGACCAGCGGCGCGCGCAGTCGCCGCCCGCTCACCTCCCGCAGCACCCGGCGCATGCTCACCTGGGCCTTGGCGGCCTTGGTGAGCATGTTGGGTACGAAGAGGACCAGGACGGCCACGCCGACGGCGGCGACCGCGAACGAGACCACCCAGATCGAGTCGTAGCTGCCCGGCACGCTGGCCAGCAGCGCGAACGCCACCAGCGGGCCGATCGCCGCGCCGACCGTGTCCAGCGCCCGGTGCACACCGAACGCCCGGCCCAGCATCTTCGGGTCGGACGACGCCGCGATGAGCGAGTCACGCGGCGCCGTTCGCAGTCCCTTACCGAGCCGGTCGACGGTCACCACCGCGGTGATGGCGGCGAACCCGGCGGCCGGCAGCATCGCGAGGCGGCTGACCGCCGAGGCGCCGTACCCGAGCACCGCCACCCACTTGGGGTGACCGCCACGGTCCGCCGCATAACCGCCGGCGAGCCGGACGAACGCGCTGACTCCCTGGTAGACGCCGTCCAGGAAGCCGTACGCCATGGGGCTGAGCCCCACCGCCGCGGTGAGATAGAGGGGCAGGATCGAGGAGACGCTCTCCGACGAGATGTCGGTGAGCAGACTGACCACTCCGAGCAGCACGACGGTCGTGGAGACCCGTCGCGCCGCGTTACCGGCTTCCGGAGCCTTGTCGGCACCGGGCCGGTCCCGCAGCGAGACGTACACGTTGGTTCCTAACTTTGCTGTGGTGCGGTGGTACGTGGAACGTCAGCTACCGGGTGTGAACACGACGTCCACCCAGTAGTTGTGGCTGACCGCGTTCGACGGGTAGCCGCCTCCGTAGAGGTAGGCGCCCGCTCCCGCGGCGGTGCGGAGCGGCGCGTTGACCACCGCCGACGACAGCCCGCCCACGTCGACCGCGTAGTGCCCGTTCGGCGCCCGGTAGGAGACGACGTACGAGGTACCGGCGGTGATCGAGACCGGGGTGCTGAAGATCAGGGTCTGCCAGCCGCTGCTGGTCTCGTCGCTGAAGGTGCCGGTGGCCAGCAGGACACCGGAGGAGCTCCAGAGCGAGCCCGTGTGGGTACCGGTGTTCCCGGTGCCCTTGTAGAACCGCAGGCCGTTCACCGTGCCGGCCACGTCGGACGAGAACTTCATGCCCACCTCGACGTCGCCGGAATCGTCCCACGCCGGGTTGGTGGGTGTGCTCGACGAGGCGAACATGGTCGTAGCGCCCTCGGGGAGCGTCGGGTCGCTCGCCGCCTGGGCGACGAAGAGCGGGTCGACCCAGTAGTTCGTGCTGTTCCAGCTGTTCGACGGGAACCAGTCGCCACCGTAGACGAAGAGGCCGTTGTTGCCGGCCGGCGCGGTGAGCGACCCGTTCGACTTCGCGCTGCCGAAGTAGCTCGAGGTCGTCGCGTAGTAGCCGTTCGGCGCGTAGTACGACGCGATGTACGACGTCCCCGCGGTGACGGTGAGCGGGCTGGAGAAGTACACGTACTGCCAGCCGCTGGACGACTCGTTCACGAAGGTCGCCGTCGCCAGCCGCGTGCCGGTCGAGGACCAGATGCTGCCGGTGTGCGTGCCGCCGTTGCCCGAGCCCTTGTAGAACCGGACGCCGACCACCACGCCGGACTCGCTCGCGCTGAACCGTACGCCGAGGCTGATGCCCGCGCCGTCGGTCACCGCCGCGATGCCGGGGGTGTCGCTGTCGGCGAAGAGCCCGCCGACCGGGTTGGCGTACGGGCTGGTCGTGAAGGACCAGGTCCGGGCCTCGGTCATCGCGTTGCCGTCGGTGTCGGTGGCGGTCACCGCGACGGTGATCTTCTGCCCGGTCGGCAGGCTCGCCGACGGGGTGAACTTCGCCTTGCGGGTGTCGCTGTCGTACGTGGTGGCGCCGGCGATCGCGGTGCCGCTCGCGCCGGTCACGGTGAAGTGCACCGTGCTCGCCGTGACCGGCTTGCTGAACGTTGCGGTCGGCGCCGTGGTGACCGGCGCGTAGAGCACGTCCGGCGTCGGCGTGACCGCGGTGACGGTCGGCGGGGTGGAGTCCGAGGTGCTGAAGAGGACGTCCACGTAGTAGTTGGTGTCGTCGTAGGTGTCCGTCGGGAACTGCCCGACGCTGCCGAAGACGCCGTTCCCCTCGTCGCCCAGGCTGCGCGGGGCGCTCAGCGGCGGCGCCGTGATCCCCCGGTAGCTGAACGCCCACGACTGGGCCGCGTAGTGCCCGTTCGGCGCGGTGTACGAGGCGACGTACGTGGTGTCCTTGACGACCGGCACCGGGGTGTCGAACGTCAGCGTCTGCCAGCCGGTCGCGGTCTCGCTCGAGAAGGTGCCGGTGGCCAGCTGGTCACCGTCGGCCGACCAGAGGGTGCCCTTGTGGGTGCCGGTGTTCCCGGTGCCCTTGTAGAAGCGCACGCCCTTGATGTACCCGTCGGCGGCCGGGACGACCTTGACCCCCAGTTCGGTGGCGTTGTCGTCACCGGAGTCCGGCGTCTTGGGCACCTCGTTGCCGAAGAGCGAGGTGGTCCCGGTCAGCGCCACGGTCCGGGTGACCGTCGCACCGACGTTCGCGCTGTCGTCCGAGGCCCGCACCTTGATCGTCGCGGTGCCCTCACCGGTCACCGCGGCGGTGTACGTCCAGCTCGCGGTCCCCGAGGCCGGGTGCCACGAGGTGCCGCCGTCCAGCGAGACCTCGACGCCGGCGACCACGCCACCGCCGGTGTCGGTGGCCGTACCCGAGACGGTCAGCAGCGTGCCGCTGGTCACCGAGGCGCTGGCGGTGGGCGACGTGATGGCGGCCGAGGGGCCGGTGCCGTCGGTCGAGGCGCTGGCCGCGACCATGCCGCTCATCAGGGTGGCCGGCTGCGCGTCCATGTCCGCGAGCAGGTTGATGGTGGCCTGCTGGAGCGCCTTGTCGACCGGCTCGGTCGGGCTCCACCGGCTGTCGTGCTCGGTGTCGAGCGCCCACGCGTACTGGATGGTGCCGGCGCCGAAGACCAGCGCGCCGCTCGCCGCCCGGTAGAGCGTCATGTGGTGGGTGGTGGTGTCCGGTGTGACCAGGTTGCCGAAGTCGCGCAGGTACTCCGGGGTCTCACCGGTGGTCTCGGAGAGACGGATCAGGCCGGCCGGGCGGAACCCGTTGTCCAGGTCCTCGTCGGACTCGTACCCGATGGTGTGCTCGGCCAGCGTCGCGGTGCCGCTGGTCAGGGCGGCCACCGAGGTGTTGGCCCAGAACCGGTTCTGCGCGAACGTCGACGGCACCGTGATCGCCAGGTCGTCGCTGTTCGACATGTACGCGGTACCGGTCAGCTCGTTCTCCGGGCGGCCACCGTTGGCCGGCGGGCTGAACCGCGGGTCACGCCAGGTGCCGGTCCACTCGTCGCTGGGGTCGCTCTTGGCATTGTCCCAGGTCTCCTTGTAGCAGACCAGCGTCCGGTAGCCGGTGTCGCTGCCGTCCTGGCTCGGCTCCCAGCGGGTCTTCCAGTAGACCTCGTTGCCGCTGAGGAACGCGAGGTTGACGCCGGCGTCGCGGGCCTCCTCGACGGCCGTCCGCTCGTCGCCCGACCAGTACTCGTCGTGGCCGACCGAGAGGAAGACGTTGTGGTTCTTCACCAGGTCGCCGTGGCGGTCGGTGTCGACGTCGCTGGTGTACGTGACGTCGTACCCGTTGCGCTCCATGAACCGGATCGCCGGGTACTCGTTGCTGAACAGGAAGTCCCGGCCGTTGTTGTCGCCACGGGTGGCGTACGGCCGGTTGTAGCTCAGCTTCTGCGCCCGGGTCCGCCCGTTGTCCTGGTAGAAGTCGGCGCCACCGTAGAGGTTGTACGCCTGCCAGGTCGCGTCGGACGTCTTGAACAGCACGTCGGAGTGGCTGTCGTCGTTGCGCACGACGAACGTGATGTGGCTGGCGCCGCCGGTGTCGGTACGCGTCAGCAGCGCGAAGTAGACGCCGGAGACCGCGTCGGCGGCCGGCGTCCAGCTCGCGGAGACCGCCCACGTGCCGCAGTCGTAGATCAGCGTGGTCGCGTCGGTGACGCAGGGGGTGGTGGTGTTCTGGGCCGGGAACGTGCCGGTCAGCGTCTCGATCTTCCGGGCGCCGTCACCGCCGTAGTAGCCCAGCCGGTAGACGGCGATGGTGTAGGCGTGTTCGGCCCGGACCTTGAACTTGATGGTCTCGCCGGCGTCGACGCTCATGTCGGTCGAGAAACCCTGCAGGGTCTCGTCGCCGGCGCCGGTGATGTCCCACTCGCTCGCCGGGCTACCGGTCTTGGCGTTCTCGCAGACGATCTGGTTGGCCGAGGCGCAGGCGGCGACGGCCGCCGTCCCGTCGGTCAGGATCGCGATGGCTCCGGCGATTATCAGTGTCACGACGGCGCCAGCGGCCACGAATGGTCGCCGTCGGAATGGAGCTGTTCTCATGGTGCTCTGGCAGCCTCTCCGCCAAGATTGTTGAACCCTCCAAACGGGGAGGGTGACCGAGAGTGAGGAACGTGCCGCCTGGCGTTACTCAGTGCAGCGCGGCAGCGAGCGTGTCGGCCACGTGCTGCTGCTGTTCCGGGGTGATGTGCGGGTAGATGGGCAGGGACAGGATCTTCGGCGCGACCGTCTCCGCGTTCGGGAACGATCCACCGAGGTCGGCGAAGGCGCCGGTGCGGTGCACCGGGAACGGGTAGTGGATGGCTGCGCCGACACCACCCGCCTGGAGCTCGGCCAGCACGTCGTCACGGTTCGGCACCTGGATGCAGTAGATGTGCCAGACGTGCTCGTTGCCGTCCAGAGTGACCGGCAGCACGACGTCGTCGAGGCCGGCCAGCAGTTCGTGGTACCGCTCGGCGGCGGCACGGCGGCGGTCGTTCCAGCCGGCGAGCCGGGTCAGCTTGGCCCGGAGCACGACGGCCTGCAGCCCGTCGAGCCGGCTGTTCACGCCGACCAGGTCGTGGTGGTACTTGCGGGTGCTGCCGTGCTCGCCCAGCGTCCGGATGGTGGTGGCCCACTCCTGTGAGGTTGTCACCACCGCGCCCGCGTCGCCATAGGCGCCGAGGTTCTTACCGGGGTAGAAGCTGGTCGCGGCGATGCCGTCGACACCGGCCTGGCGCCCGAACCGGCTGGCGCCCTGGCACTGGGCGGCGTCCTCGACGATGGTGATGTCCCGGCCGGCGATGCCCGCCACGAGCTTCTCCACCGGCGCGAGCTGGCCGTACAGGTGGACCGGCGCGATCGCCCGGGTGGCCGGCGTGATCGCCGCGAGTGCCGCGTCGGTGTCGATCAGATAGGTCCGCGGGTCGCAGTCGACCAGCACGACCTTCGCTCCGGTACGCGCGACCGCCTCCGCCGTGGCGATGAAGGTGTTCGCCGGCAGGATGACCTCGGCGCCGGGCCCGACCCCGACGGCACGGAACGCCAGCTCCAGGGCGTCGGTCCCGTTGCCCACCCCGACGCAGTGCTCGACGCCGCTGAACGCCGCGTACTCCTGCTCGAAGGAGCGCACCTCGGCGCCACCGATGAACGCCGTCTCCGCGAGGACGCGCTTGAAGCCGGCCTCGACCTCCTCGGCCACGTCGGCGTGTGCTGCCGCCAGGTCGACGAGCGGAATCCTGTTCATGACATCCCCTGAATATCGCGTAGACGGCGGGCCGGGACACCGGCCCAGACTTCACCGGGCGGCACGTCGCGCAGGACGACGGAGCCCATCCCGACCAGGGACCAGGCGCCGATCGTGACGTCCTCCCGGATCAGGGCGCCGGCGCCCACGTAGGCGCCGGTCTCGAGGACGGCGCCGCCGCCCAGCCGGACGCCGGAGGCGACGGTCGCGTAGTCGCCGATCCGGTCGTCGTGGGTGATCACGGCCTGCGGCATCACCGCGACGTGCGAGCCCACCACGGCGTCGGCGGTGAGCACGGTGCCGGCCAGCAGGACCGTGCCCGGGCCGACCGACGAACCGGTGCCGACCGCGGCCGTGGGGTGCACGACCGTGGCGTACCGGCCGGCCGGCAGGGCGAGGCGCTCGACGATGGCCTTGCGGGCGGTGTAGTTGCGCGGGTTGCCCACGCAGACCACCACCGCCACGCCGGGCATGTCGCGGACCCCGTCCACCGGGCCGAGGATCGGCAGGCCGGAACGGAGGGTGCCGTGCAGTGCGGGGTCGTCGTCGACGAAGCCCCGCACCGTCCAGTCCGCCGCCACCGCGGCCGCCGCCGTCTCGCGGGCGAAGCCGCCGGCGCCGACGATGACGAGCTCGCTCATCGGGCGGCCAGCTCCCGCAGGATCCCGACGATGTACTCCTGATCGTCTTCGGTCACCTTGTGGTGCAGCGGCAGGATCAGCGACTCGCGGGTGATCCGCTCGGTGACCGGAAGTGGTCCGGTCGTGACGCCCGCGTACGCCGGCTCCAGGTGCGCCGCCATGATGCCGCGCCGCGCCGAGACGCCGCGCGTGGCCAGCTCGGCCAGTACCTCGTCGCGGCCCACAGGGAAGCCGTCGAGCAGCACCCAGAACGACTGGTAGTTGGTGGTGCCGTAGGCCGGGTCGCGGACCGGGAGGAGACCGTCCAGCCCGGACAGCAGCTCGTGGTACCGGGCCGCCAGCGACCGGCGCTGCGCGACCAGGCCCTCGAGCCGGCCGAGCTGGACCAGGCCGACCGCCGCCTGGATGTCGGTCATCCGGTAGTTGTAGGCGGTCTCCAGGTACGCCTCCAGCACCGGCTGGCTGCTGGCGTGCCGGTCGGCCGCGGAGACGTTCATGCCGTGCTCGCGCAGCCGGCGCAGGCGGACGGCCTGGTCGGCGTCGTCGAGGGTGAGCATGCCGCCCTCGCCGGTGGTGATCACCTTGCGCGGGTGGAACGACCACGCGGCCAGGGCCGCCCCGGCGCCGGCCGGCCGGCCGTACGCGACGGAGCCCGCGGCGCAGGCGGCGTCCTCGACCAGCACGACGTCCCACCCGGCGGCCGCCTTGCGCAGCGCCTCGGTGTCGAACGGCACGCCGCCCTGGTGCACCGCGATGACCGCGCGGGTCCGCGGGGTGCGCACCGCGTCGACGGTCTCCACGGTCAGGTTGCCGGTGGCCAGGTCGACGTCGGCGAAGACCGGGGTCGCGCCGACGTACCGGACCGCGTTGGCGGTCGCGATGAACGACAGCGACGGCACCACGACCTCGTCGCCGGGGCCGACCCCGGCCGCCACCAGCGCCAGGTGCAGCGCCGTGGTGCAGGAGCTGACCGCGACCCCCTGGGCGGCGCCCACGATCGCGGCGAACTCCTGCTCGAAGCGGGCGACCCGGGGGCCCTGGGCGACCCAGCCGGAGCGGACGGCGTCGGCCGCCGCGGCGGCCTCCTCCTCGCCCAGCATCGGGATCATGACCGGGATCTTGCGCTCGCTCACTTGGACGACCGCCACCAGTCGACGAGGCCCTGCAGGCCCTCGTTCAGGCTGAGCTCGGCACGGAAGCCGAGCTTCTCCCACGCGGCGCCGGTGTCGGCGAGGCGGCGGGTGACGCCGTTGACCGCGCGGGCCGGGCCGTGCTCCGGCGCCAGGTCCGACTTCATCACCGCGCTGAGCGCCGCGGCCAGCTCCTTGAGGCTGGTCTCCTCGCCGGCGGCGATGTTGAACACCTCGTCGGTGACGTCGGCCTTCGCGGCCAGGATGTTGGCCCGGGCGATGTCCGCGACGTGCACGAAGTCCATCGTCTGCAGGCCGTCGCCGAGGATCAGCGGGGGAGTGCCCGACTCGATCCGCTCCATCCAGCGGATCAGCACCTCGGTGTAGAGGCCGTGGATGTCCATCCGGGGGCCGTACACGTTGAAGTAGCGCAGCGCGACGTAGTCGAGGTCCTTCATCGCCTTGAAGCTGCGCAGGGTGGCCTCGTTGAACGCCTTGGCCGCGCCGTAGAACGTGTCGTTGTTGTACGGGTGGTGGCGCTCGGTGGTCGGGAACTCCTCGGCCAGGCCGTACACCGACGCCGACGACGACGCGATCAGCTTCGTGACGCCCGCCTCGGCGGCCGCCTCGACCACGTTGAAGGTGCCGTCGACCAGCACCTCGTTGGCGAGCCGGGGCTCCTCCGCGCACTGGGTGATCCGGATGGCGGCCAGGTGGAAGACCAGGTCCTTGCCCTCGGTCACCGAGCGCACCAGCGGGATGTCCCGGATGTCGCCCTCGACCAGGGTGACCGGGCCGTTCTCCAGGGCCCAGGCCAGGTTGTCCCGGCGGCCCCGGACGAAGTTGTCCAGCACCACGATCTCCGCGGCGCCGCCCCGGACCAGCTCGTCGACGACGTGCGAGCCGATCGTGCCCGCCCCGCCGGTGACCAGGGCGCGAGTGCCCTCGATCGATACGCTTGTCACGCCTGCTGCCCTTCGTCAAGTTTGATCATGGTGCCACCCTCGGCGAGGCTGACCGAGGCTGCCTGCAGGATCTCCAGCACCCGCAGTCCGGCCCGGCCGTCGGTGAGTGCGGGCTCGCCCGTGGTGATCGCCCGCGCGTACTCCTCGACCATGGTCCGCAGCGCCTCCCGCTCGTTCAGCGCCGGCGCGATCATGTCGCCGGAGCGGTACGAGATCAGGATGTCGCGCCGCTGCTCGTCCTCGAGCTCCTCGGGCGAGGCCACGTCCACGCCCCGGTCGTAGACGGCGAGGCGCTGGCTCGGGTTGAGGTCGTCCCAGACCAGCGTCCGCTTGGACCCGCCGAAGATGGCGGTCCGGACCTTCACCGGGGACAGCCAGTTCACGTGGATGTGGGCGATCCCACCGTTGCTGAGCTGCAGCGTCAGGTACGCCACGCAGGCCCGTCCGGCGCCGATCCCGTCCGCGCCGTGCGCGGCCACCGCGGTCGGGCGGACACCCGGTGGCAGCACGAAGTCGATGATCGACAGGTCGTGTGGCGCGAGGTCCCAGACCACGTCGATGTCGCGCTGGACCAGGCCCAGGTTGATCCGGACCGAGTCGAGGAAGTGCAGCTCACCCAGCTCACCGGCGTGCAGCAGCTCGCGGATGCGGAGCACGGCCGGCGTGTAGCAGTAGGTGTGGTCGCACATCAGGGTGAGGCCGCGCTCGGCGGCCTCGTCGACCAGCTGCCGGCCCTCCTCGTAGGTGGCGGCGAGTGGCTTCTCGACCAGGACGTGCTTGCCGGCGCGGAGCGCGGCCAGCGCGATCGGCAGGTGGGTTCCGGCCGGGGTGGCGATCGCGACGGCGTCGACGTCGGGGTCGGCCAGCACCTCGTCGAGCTGCGTGGTGACCTGGACCGTCGAGTACCCGCCGAGGACCCGCTGGGCCCGGTCGGCGTCGAGGTCGCAGAGCCAGCGGAGGCGGAAGGCGGGCGAGGCCTGGAAGTTGCGGACCAGGTTCGGGCCCCAGTAGCCGGCCCCGATGACGGCGATCCCGATCGGCTTGGCGGGCGCGGGAGGGGGAGGAGTCACGGAGATCCGTTCGTCGGCTTCGGTGGGAGCGGGCACGGAGATACACCAACGGGTGAGGAGTGCCCGCGGGAAAGCTATCGATCCTTACCCGGAGCCCGCCAGATCAGAGACGGAATTCCGGCTCAGCCGGGAGGGTTCGGTGTACCTTCGGCCGTAACGTGTCCGACTCACGGTCAGGACTGACGCCGACCTTCGGCCACATCGGAAGGGCCAGGTCGTCTTCCCGACACCGTAAGTGACGGTCCTGGCATATCCTCGCCCGGCGTTTCACGTTCCGCCCGCGCCGAGAGGACCCCATGACCGACACCGCTTCCCGGGCCGACGTCACCGTCGCACCCACCGCCGACGTCGATGAACGGGCCGCCATCGGCGCCCGCACCCGCGTCTGGCACCTCGCCCAGATCCGCGAGGACGCCACGGTCGGCAGCGACTGCAACATCGGCCGCGGTGCATACGTCGGCCCCGGTGTCACTCTCGGTGACAACTGCAAACTACAGAATCACGCTCTGGTCTACGAGCCGGCGATCCTCGGTGACGGCGTCTTCATCGGCCCCGCCGCGGTCCTCACCAACGACGAGTACCCTCGCGCGGTCACCCCCGAGGGACGCCTCAAGGACGGCCACGACTGGACGGCCGTCGGCGTCACGATCGGCGACGGCGCCTCGATCGGCGCGCGTGCCGTCTGCATCGCCCCGGTCACCGTCGGTCGCTGGGCCCTGGTCGCCGCCGGTGCCGTCGTCACCAAGGACGTCCCCGACTTCGCCCTCGTGGTGGGAGTCCCCGCCCGCCGCATCGGCTGGGTCGGCCGCGCCGGGCACCCGCTGACCCCCCGGGGCGACGGCGTCTGGCTCTGCCCGTCGACCGGCACCGAATACCTCGAGAAGAACGACACCCTTCAAGAGCTCTAGACCCTTTCCGGGTACGCCCCTCCCCGCCCCCGGCACCCGTCCCCGCCCCGCCCTCGCGGCCCGCGACCCGCCCTGCCGGGTCCGGGCCGTTGCGCGTGTCACGGTTCCGGCTGGTGCTCAGGGGCGTGTCGAGCGCAGCGAGACACCCCCGAGCACCAGCCGGAACCGTGACGTGCCCGCGCGGCGTGCGCACTGCCGGGAGGAGGGCCTCGCCGTGTGCCCGTTCCGCGGGATCGGTTCCGGAACCGGGCGTCGTTGACGTGGTCGGGAAAGCGGATTTACAGTTTCGAAACGCCGATTCATCGACGTTGATCAACTGGTTGATCTCGCGGGAGGCGTCATGGGGGATGCTCCGCCACTGCTGGAGATGCGGTCGATCACCAAACGGTTCCCTGGTGTCACGGCGCTCGCCGACGTCAGCCTGACGGTGCGGGACGGTGAGATCCACGCGATCTGCGGTGAGAACGGGGCCGGCAAGTCGACGCTGATGAAGGTGCTCAGCGGGGTCCATCCGCACGGGTCGTACGAGGGGTCGATCGTCTATCGCGGCGAGGAGACCCGGTTCGCGGACATCCGGGCCAGCGAGCACGCCGGGATCGTGATCATCCACCAGGAGCTGGCGCTGGTGCCCGGGATGTCGATCACCGAGAACATCTTCCTGGGCAACGAGCCGCGGCGGTTCGGGCGGATCGACTGGCGGACCGCGAACAGCCGGGCGCTGCGGCTGCTGGAGCGGGTCGGGCTACGCGAGGACCCGGACACCCTGGTCAAGGACATCGGCGTCGGCAAGCAGCAGCTCGTGGAGATCGCGAAGGCGTTCGCCAAGGACGTCAAGCTGCTGATCCTGGACGAGCCGACCGCGGCGCTGAACGAGACCGACTCGCGGCACCTGCTCGACCTGCTGCGCGGGTTCAAGGAGCGCGGCATCACCTCGATCATGATCTCGCACAAGCTGAACGAGATCGAGGCGATCGCCGACGCCATCACCATCCTGCGGGACGGCCGGACCATCGAGACCATCGACGTGGCCGCCGAGGGCGCCGACGAGGACCGGATCGTCCGCGGGATGGTCGGGCGGGACCTGGGCAGCCGTTTCCCGGAGCGCGAACCGTCGATCGGCGAGGTGTTCTTCGAGGTCCGCGACTGGACGGTCCGGCACCCGATCTCGGCGGAGCGGCTGGTCTGCAAGGGTTCCAGCTTCACCGTGCGGCGTGGGGAGATCGTCGGCTTCGCCGGCCTGATGGGCGCCGGGCGGACCGAGCTCGCGATGAGCCTCTTCGGTCACTCGTACGGGATCAATCTCGGGGGAAAGATCTTCAAGGACGGGCGGGAGGTGCAGCTGCGGACGGTCGCCGAGGCGATCGCGCACGGGCTCGCCTACGTCAGTGAGGACCGCAAGGCGGTCGGGCTGAACCTGCTCGACGACGTCAAGACCTCGGTGGTCGCGGCGAAGCTCTCCAAGATCGTCAAGCGCGGCGTGATCGACGAGGCGGCCGAGTACCGCGAGGCGGAGCGGTACCGGACCGAGCTGCGGATCAAGACGCCGACCGTGGACGAGGGGGTCAGCCGGCTCTCCGGTGGCAACCAGCAGAAGGTCGTCCTGGCGAAGTGGATGTTCACCGACCCGGACCTGCTGATCCTCGACGAGCCGACCCGCGGCATCGACGTCGGCGCCAAGTTCGAGATCTACGGGATCATCCAGCGCCTGGCGGCGCAGGGGCGCGGCGTCATCGTGATCTCCTCCGAGCTGCCCGAGCTGATCGGCCTCTGCGACCGGATCTACACGGTCTTCGAGGGCACCGTCACCGGCGAGGTGGCCCGCCGGGACGCCGACCCGGAGCTGCTGATGAAGCAGATGACCTCCACCAGGAGGGTGCGATGAACAGGAACCTCTTCGGCGCGAACACCTCGAACGCCCGCCAGTTCGGCATGATCTTCACGCTGGTCGCGATCATCCTGTACTTCCAGATCCGTACCGACGGCCTCACCCTGACCTCGGGCAACCTGATCGCGCTGACCCAGCAGTACGCGTACATCTCGATCCTCTCCATCGGCATGCTGATGGTGATCGTGGCGGGACACATCGACCTCTCGGTCGGCTCGGTCGCCGCGTTCACCGGCATCGTGGTGGCCAAGGCGATCACCGAGCAGCACGTGCCGTGGCCGCTCGGCATCCTGCTCGGTCTGCTGGTCGGCGCGCTGATCGGGGCCTGGCAGGGATTCTGGGTGGCGTACATCGGGATACCGGCGTTCATCGTCACGCTCGCCGGGATGATGCTCTTCCGCGGCGGCAACCAGTACATCGGCAACGCCGACACGGTCCCGGTGCCGGAGGGCTTCCGGTCGATCGGCGCCGGGTATCTCCCCGAGGTCGGGCCGGACACCGGGTACAACAACCCGACTCTGCTGCTCGGCCTGCTCGCGGCGCTCGCGGTGACCTGGCGGGAGATACACGCCCGGCGGGTACGCCGCCTGATGGAGGGCGCCGAGCCGGTGCCACTGTGGATCTCGGTGCTCCGGATCGCGGTGATGGTCGGCGTGATCGTCTTCGCCACGCTGCGGTTCGCCGGCGGCCGGGTCGGCACCAGCTTCCCGATCTCCGGCATCATCCTCGCGGTGCTCGTGGTCGCGTACTCGTTCTACACCCGGAACACCTCGGGCGGCCGGCACATCTACGCGGTCGGCGGCAACTCCCGCGCCGCCGAGCTCTCCGGGGTCCAGCTCCGCCGGGTCAACTTCCTGGTCATGATGAACATGTCGATCCTGGCCGCGCTGGCCGGGATGATCTTCGTGGCCCGGTCCGCGGCCTCCGGCCCGCAGGACGGACTGAGCTGGGAGCTGGACGCCATCGCCGCGGTCTTCATCGGCGGCGCGGCGGTCTCCGGCGGTCTCGGCACGGTGAGCGGCTCGATCGTCGGCGGCCTGGTGATGGCGGTGCTGAACAACGGGCTCCAGCTGACCGGCACCGGATCCGACATGGTGCAGATCATCAAGGGCCTGTTCCTGCTCGGGGCGGTCGCCCTGGACGTCTACAACAAGAGCCAGGGCCGCTTCTCGGTGCTCGGCTCCCTGATGCGCCGGGGCCCCACCCGGGCACCCGACGTCGCTTCCCCCGAACGGGAGAGAGCCACCATATAGAAGGAGTTGCCCATGAGACGTCTCACCGCGGCGGTGGCGGCCGCCCTGCTCGTCGTCAGCGCGGCGGCCTGTTCCTCGGAGCGCGAGGGGCCGGACAACACCGCCGACACCGCCAAGGGCTTCGCCGCCGACGCGCTGATCGGGGTGGCCCTGCCCTCCAAGACCTCGGAGAACTGGGTCCTCGCCGGTGACCTCTTCACCAACGGGCTCACGGAGGCCGGCTTCCAGTCCGACGTGCAGTACGCCGGCGCCTCGACCACCGTCGCCGACCAGCAGGCCCAGATCACCGCGATGATCACCAAGGGTGCCAAGGTGATCGTGATCGGCGCGACCGACGCCGCACAGCTCTCCACCCAGGTCGCCCAGGCCAAGCAGTCCGGCGCCGTGGTGATCGCGTACGACCGGCTGATCACCAACACCCCGGACGTGGACTACTACATCGCGTTCGACAACTTCGAGGTCGGCCGGCTGCAGGGCCAGGCGCTGCTCGACGGCATGAAGGCGAAGAAGGCCACCGGCCCGTGGACCATCGAGCTCTTCTCCGGCTCGCCCGACGACAACAACTCCGGCGTCTTCTTCAACGGCGCGATGGACGTGCTCAAGCCCGCGATCGCGTCCGGCGACGTGGTGGTCGGTTCCGGTCAGACCGAGGTCAAGCAGACCGCCACCCAGGGCTGGAAGGCGGAGAACGCGCAGAGCCGGATGGACTCGCTGCTCAACTCCACGTACGCCGGGGGCAAGACCCTCGACGGCGTCCTCTCGCCCAACGACACCCTGGCCCGCGCGATCATCACCTCGGTGAAGAGCGCCGGCAAGCCCCTCCCGATCGTCACCGGCCAGGACTCCGAGGTCGAGTCGGTCAAGTCCATCATGGCCGGCGAGCAGTACTCGACCATCAACAAGGACACCCGCAAACTGGTCGCCGAGACGATCACCATGGTCAAGGCGCTGCAGACCGGCGGCACCCCGACGGTCAACGACACCAAGTCCTACGACAACGGCGTCAAGGTCGTCCCCGCCTACCTGCTGCCGCCGGTGATCGTCACCAAGGCCAACGCGGCCGAGGCGTACGCGAACGACCCCAAGCTGGCGCCGCTGACGAAGTGAGACCTCCCCGCTGACCGCGCTCGTTATGCTGGCGCGGTCCAGTAACGAACGCCGGGGGTCGGTTTGGTGCGCACGACCGTTCAGGACGTCGCGCGTGCGGCCGGGGTCTCGGTGTCGACGGTGTCCCGGGCACTGACCGGGGGGAGCGTCAGCCCGGCCACCCGGGAGGCCGTGGTCGCGGTGGCCACGCGACTGGGCTACCAGCCGAACCGGGCCGCGCGCGGCCTCATCACCGGTCGTACCGGAAATCTCGGTTTGATCGTCCCTGACCTGCGTAATCCCTTCTTCGCCGATGTCGCGAAGGGGGTGACGGCGCGGGCCAGGGCGGTCGACTGCGGCGTGTTCATCACCGACACGGACGAGGACCCGGTCGCCGAGCTGGAGGCGATCGCCACGCTCCGGCACAACACCGACGGGGTGCTGCTCTGCTCGCCGCGCGCGGCCGACGCGGACCTGCTCACCGCCGCCGACCCGGCGACCACCGTCCTGCTGCACCGCCGCGTGCCGGGGATGTCGTCGGTGGTGGCGGACATCGCGGACGGCACCCGGCAGGCGGTCCAGCACCTGCGGGCGCTCGGGCACCGGCGGATCGCGTACGTCTCCGGCCCGGAGGACTCGTGGGCCACCGGCCAGCGGCTGACCGGTCTGGACGGTTTCGCCGGCGACGCCGAGCTGGAGATACTGCGGATAGGCTCGGTGGCGCCCACCTTCGAGGGCGGGGTACTCGCCGGTGATCTCGTGCTGGCCGGCCCGGCCACGGCGGTGCTCGCCTACAACGACCTGGTCGCGCTCGGCCTGCTGCACCGGCTCGCCGCCCGCGGCGCCGCGGTCCCCGGCCGGATGAGCGTGGTCGGCTACGACGACATCAGCCTCGCCGCGATGAGCCACCCGCCGCTGACCAGCGTCGCCGTGCCGAAGGACCGGGCCGGCGCGGTCGGCCTCGACCTGCTGCTGGGCCGCAGCGGTGTCACCGGGGGCGAGGTGGTCCTGCCCACGAGTCTGACCGTCCGTGCCTCTTCGGGCGTCGCGCCGGGGTAGCCCCGGTCTTTAGCATCGCCCGGTGCGAATACGACGGGCCGCGCTGCCGATCCTCCTCCTTCCCCTCTTCACGGCGGCGTGCCGGTCCGATCCCGCCTTCGTCGCCGCTTCTCCCGCGCCGTCTCCCGTCTCCCCGTCCCCGTCTTCGGTCTCCTCGTCTCCTTCCCTTCCTTCTTCCTTTTCCCTTTCTCCTTCGCCGTCCCCGGTCACGACCACCTACCTCCCCAAACCCGGCAATCCGGGCGGCAAGGCGGTCGTTCCGGCGGCGGCTCGTGCCGTCGACACCAGCAGGCCTTCCCGTACGGTCGGCGACGGCACCCCGTCGAGCTGCACCTCCGCCGCCGTGGTGCGGGCCGTCGCGGCCGGTGGCGTGATCACTTTCGACTGCGGCCCGGCGCCGGTGACCATCACGATGAAGGCCACCGCGAAGGCCGGCACGTCGGTGGTGCTCGACGGCGGCAACCGCGTCACGCTCAGCGGTGCCGGGAAGCGCCGGATCCTCGCCATGGAGAGCACCGGGGACACGCCGCGGCTGACCATTCAGAACATGGCTTTCACCAGGGGTTTCTCCTCATCCTCGGACGGCGGGGGAGCCGTCTTCGCCCGGGGTGGCCGCCTGAAGGTGGTGAACTCCCGCTTCACCGGCAACGGATGCGCCCGAACCGGTCCCGACCTGGGCGGCGGCGCCATCCGGGTGCTCGACCAGCCCGACCGCCCCGTCTACGTGGTCGGCAGCACCTTCACCGGCGGCACCTGCTCCAACGGCGCGGCCCTGAGCAGCATCGGCGTCTCCTGGACCATCCTGAACAGCCGCTTCACCGACAACGAGGCGGTCGGCCACGGCGCGAACCCGGCCAAGTCCGGCACCCCGGGCGGCGGCAGCGGCGGCGCGATCTACCTCGACGGCAACGCCTTCACGCTCACCCTCGACGGCACCCTGATCGAGGACAACACCGCGGCCGAGGGCGGCGGCGCCGTCTTCTTCGTCAGCAACGACCGCACCGGCACCCTGAAGATCCGCAACTCCGAGCTCCGCCACAACGAGAGCCAGGGTTTCGAGACCCCCGGTTACCCCGGCATCTTCTACCTCGGCGCCGGCACCCCCCAGATCTCCGGCTCCCGCTTGGCCGACTGACCTGCTCCCCGCCATTGCCCGCGAGTACCCGCCATTGCCCGCTATTGCCCGCGAGTGCCCGCTATTGCCCGCCAGTGCCCGCGAGTACCCGCCATCGCCCTGTCACAGCGTCCGCGCGAACATCGCCATTGCCGGGCCCAGCTCCCGCGCGCAGACCTTCGACCGCCTGCGTCTGCGCCCACGCCGACTGCGGTGCTCGCGCTGATCGCTGTGCCTGCGCTGATCGTCGTGTCCGCGCCGACTGTGGTGTCCGCGCCGACTGTGGTGTCCGCGCCGACTGTGGTGTCCGCGCCGACTGTGGTGTCCGCGCCGACTGTGGTGCTCGCGCTGATCGCTGTGCCTGCGCTGATCGTCGTGTCCGCGCCGACTGTCGTGTCCGCGCCGACTGTGGTGCTCGCGCTGATCGCTGTGCCTGCGCTGATCGTCGTGTCCGCGCCGACCGCGGTGCATGCGCCTGTGCCCGCGCCGGTCGCTGGGACCGCGTCGGTCACCGTGCTTGCGCCGGTTGACGGTAGCTGCCTCCGGAGGAGGGGGCCCGCGCCCGCTTCTCCGGTGCGGAACCTTGGCGCCCGTGAATACCGTTGGCGCGACGTGGTGTGGCGGGTTGTAGGCAGGCGTGCGCAACGTGCCCAGGCTCCACGACAGTGCCGACAGTGCCGACAGTGCCGACAGTCCGTGGACGTTCAGCTTTCTGTCACCGTCGCCGCACGCCCCGAGAGGCGCTTCTCGCCGAGTTCGTCCCGGCGATACTAATGTTGCTTGCCTTGCAATTGCGTGTTGAATTCTGCATCGGGGTTCGCATGGAATGACGTGAGCCGCTTCGTGTGCCTCGTGGCTTTCGGCGGCGTGCCGATCGATTTTGCGAACTTCGATTTTGCGGTTTGTTGCATGTTCGCATTGAGCGCCCGAGGGCTCGATGCCCATGGGGGTGGTCGGCCGTGACTCGGGCGGCTCCCGCTCTGTTGGTGCGGCCTCTGTCTGTGCGGCCTCTGTCTGTGCGGCCTCTGCCGGTGGGGTCTCTGCCGGCTCGGGCTTCGCTGCCGCGTGCGTCCCTTCGGCCGCGTGCTTTCTTTCTGCCGGTCGGCTACCGGTTGGTTCCGGAGCGGGTGACGTCGGCTCGGGCGCCTCGTTTGTGCAGCTCGTGGCGTGTTTATCCGGCCAGGCTGCGATCAGCTCCGCATCGTCCGGGAGGTGGCCGTGGATGCGGCGCAGCTTCCGGGCATGTCGCTGTGTCAAGCCCCACGCGCGATGTCGGTCATGGTCGCGGCGGAAGCTCTCGGCTTCGGGGGAATGGTTGCGACGCTTCGTCCGGTCCCGCATGGCGGCCACCTGAGCCGGGGAGAATAATTGAAGCTGTCGCATGTAGAAATCTTCTCGCGGGCGCTTGTGTCCCGCCAATATTTGATCTCTCCGGAATTTCCGTGGATGAAAATTTCCGAGGCCGCCCATGCAGTTTCTTAATAATCGAGTGGGACCGATGAAGAAGGAGTGCGCGCGGGAAGACGTGCAGCATTGTCACGCGGTGAGGGCGGTGAGGGCGGTGAGGGCGGTGAGGGCGGTGAGCGCGGTGAGGGTCAAGGGGCCGGGCGGGCGGCGGAGCTCGCGCGAGGGAGGAACGAACCCGTGATGACCTCGCGCAGGGGCGGATCGTGAGGGGCCGTGGGGGAGAGGGCCAGGCGGACGGCGCGGGTGCCGATCTCGGCGTGGGGGAGGGCCAGGGTCGCCAGACGGGGGGTGACGTCGGCGGCGAGGGGGATGTCGTCGAAGCCGGTGATCGAGAGGTCCGCCGGGATGCGCAGGCCGGCGGCGCGGCACGCGGACATCGCGCCGATGGCGACCGCGTCGTTGACGGCGACGATGGCGTCGATGTCGTGCAGGGCGGCCGGGGTGCCGGTCAGGAGCTGGGCGATCGCCGTGAAGCCGCCCGCGCGGCTGACCTCGCAGGGGAGCGTGCGGATGTCGGCGGGGAGGACGCCACCGGACCGCAGGCCCTCGACGAATCCCCGGGTGCGGAACGCGGCGTAGGAGCGGTCCGGCGTACCCGCAAGAAGAAGAATGCGACGGTGACCGGTGGCAGCGAGATGGAGGCCGACCAGGCGGGCGGAGCCGATCTCGTCGATGCGGATGGTGTCGAACGGCAGGTCGATGCTGCCGTAGAGGACCACCCGGCCGCCGTTGCGCTGGTAGGCGCGCAGCTCCTCGATCAGGCGCTGATCGGTGGCGGTGGACGCCATCCGGGCGGAGGTGAGGACCAGGGCGCGCGGCCGGAACGAGCAGAGCATCCGGACCGTCGCGAACTGGCGCTCGGCGACGCCGCGGGTCTGTGCGACCGAGACGAAGGCGCCGACCGTGCGGGCCTCGCGCTCCATCGCGGCGACCACCACGCCCATCGACGGGGTGGCCAGGTCGTCGGCGACCAGCGCGACGGTGTCCGTCCGGCCCCGCATCGCGCGCGCGGCCAGGTCGGGGGTGTAGTTGAGCTCGGCGGCGGCGGCCAGTACGCGCCGTTCGTACTCCTGCGCGACGCGCCGGTCGCTGCCCCCGAGGACGCGGGAGGCGGTGGCCAGGGAGACGCCGGCGGCGCGGGCGACGTCGTGGAGTGTCACCGTGGGCCGGGACGGATGCGGCACGTGCCCCTCCTGCTGTGACGCGGTGCCGCTGAGGATACTCACCGGCTGGCACAATCTGCGCGTGGAGGATCGGCGCGGGGAGAATCGGCGCGGGGAGAATCGGCCGGGTCGCGGGCGGGTGACGCTGCACGACGTCGCCCGCGAGGCCGGGGTCTCGTACGCGACCGCGTCGAGGGCGCTCAACGGCAGTGATCGCAGCGTCCGTCCGGAGAACGCCGACCGGGTCCGCGTGGCCGCCGCCCGGCTGGGCTACCTCCCCGACCTGCCCGCGCAGGCGATCGCCCGGGGTTCGACCCGCAGCGCGGCGCTGGTGGTGAACAGCGTCGACGATCCGTACTTCACCTCGATCGCGGCGGGCGCCTCGGAGGCCGCCGAGGAGGCCGGGATCATCCTGACCCTGGCGGTGGCCGACCAGTCGCCCGGCCTGGAGCTGCAGATCGTCCGTACGCTCCGCGGCCAGCGCCCGCAGGTGATCCTGATCGCGGGCACCCGGGTGGACGGCGCCCGGACCCAGCCGGACCTGATCGCGGAGCTGGCGGCGTACCGGACGGCGGGCGGGCGGATCGTGCTGCTCAGCCAGCCCGAGTTGCCGTTCGCCACGATCGCGGTGGACAACTACGGCGGCGCGCGCCGGCTGGCGATCGCGCTGACCGGGCGGGGGTACCGGCGGTTCGCGGTGGTGCACGGCGACGACCGGCTGCTCACCTCCCGGGACCGGCGGCAGGGGTTCACCGACGGCCTGCGCGAGGCGGGCCTGACCCCGGCGGCGATCGCCACGGACTTCAGCCGGGACGGCGGTGAGGCGGCGGCCCGGCAGATGATCGAAAGCGGCCGGATCAGGGATGTCGAGGCGATCTTCGCGGTCACCGACGTGATGGCGATCGGCGTGCAGGCCGCGCTCCGGGACGCGGGGCTGGTGCCGGGACGGGACGTCGCGGTCGCCGGGTTCGACGACATCGAGGCGGCGTCCGACATCACGCCGGGACTGACCACGGTGCGGATCCCGCTGCACGAGCTGGGACGGCGGGCACTGCGGATGGCACTCGACGGGGACGAGACCGAGAGGGTCACCGTCCCCGTCGAGGTGGTGCTCCGGGAGAGCACCCCGGGGATCTAGCGATCCACCCGGGCGCCGCCGCCGCCCGCGAGCTTCAGTACCTCGGCCCGGCTCGCCATCGAGGTGTCGCCGGGCGTGGTCATGGCCAGGGCGCCGTGTGCCGCGCCGTACTCCACCGCGGTGCGCAGGTCCGTACCGTCCAGCAGGCCGAAGATCAGGCCCGAGGCGAACGAGTCGCCGCCGCCGACCCGGTCGAAGATCTCCAGGCCGGGCCGGTGGGTGGAGTGCACGACGCCGGTCTCCCCGGACCACGCGATGGCACCCCAGTCGTTGACAGTCGCACTGCGTACCCCGCGCATCGTCGTGGCGATCACCCCGAAGTTCGGGTACGCTGCCGCGACGCGCTTGATCATGCTCGCGAACGAGTCGGTCGACAGGTCCGTCAGGTTCGCGTCCACGCCCTCCACCTCGAACCCGAGGCAGGCGGTGAAGTCCTCCTCGTTGCCGATCATGACGTCGACGTACGGGGCGATCCCGGCGTTGACCTCGCGGGCCCGGTCCGGTCCGCCGACCGCCTTCCACAGGCTGGGGCGGTAGTTGAGGTCGTACGACACGATCGTGCCGTGCCGCCGGGCCGCCTGGACCGCGGCGAGCGTGGTCTCGGCGGAGGTCTCGGAGAGCGCCGCGTAGATCCCGCCGGTGTGGAACCAGCGCACCCCCAGCTCGCCGAAGAGGTGGTCCCAGTCCACGTCACCGGGCTTGAGCTGGGCGGCCGCGGTGTGGCCGCGGTCCGAGACGCCGACCGCGCCGCGTACGCCGAAGCCCCGCTCGGTGAAGTTCAGCCCGTTGCGGACCGCCCGCCCGACCCCGTCGTACGGCAGCCAGGTGATGAATGCGGTGCCCACGCCGCCGGTCAGGATGCAGTCCTCGACCAGCCGGCCCACCTCGTTGTCGGCGAGCGCGGTGACGATCGCGGTACGCAGCCCGAACGCCCGCCGCAGTCCCCGTGCGACGTTGTACTCGCCGCCACCCTCGGAGGCCCGGAACGTCCTCGTGGTGCGGACCCGCCCGTCGCCCGGGTCGAGGCGGAGCATCACCTCGCCGAGCGAGACGGCGTCGTAGCGGCAGGACCCCGCGGGTTTGATGGTGAGCATGATCAGACACTCCTGAGCGAGGCGACTGCGGCGACGGCGTCGGCCGTGGACTTGCGGATCGCGTCGAACTCCCCGGCCCGGATCGCGGCGCGCGGCGCCATCCACGATCCGCCGACCGCGGCGACGCTGGGCAGGGCGAGGTAGTCGGCCACGTTGCCGGCGTCGATCCCGCCGGTGGGTACGAATCGGACACCGGTGAACGGGGCGGCCAGGGCGGCGATCGCCTTCGCGCCGCCCGAGGTGCCGGCCGGGAAGAACTTGACCGTGTCCACCCCGAGTTCGAGCGCCGCCTGTACCTCGGTGGCGGTGACCGCGCCGGGCAGGACCGTCACCTCATGCCGGCGGCAATGCTCCACGACCGTACGGGAAAGGCCTGGTGAAACGACGTAGCGAGCGCCGGCGCCGACCGCGCGGTCGACCTGGTCCGGGGTGAGGACGGTGCCGGCGCCGACCAGGATGTCGCCGCGCGCCGCCAGGATCCGGATCGCCTCCTCGGCGGCGTCGGTGCGGAAGGTGACCTCAGCGACCGGGAGGCCACCCCCGGCCAGGGCGGCGCCGAGCGGGTCGGCGTCGGCGGCGTCGTCGAGAACGATCACCGGGACGAGGGCGTGGCGGGTCAGCTGCTGGAGGACGTCGTCGGACATGGCCGCCCCTTTCTCATTCGTGTTCTTGCGGGAACGTTTGCAGCAGAGCAGGCGACGGGCCGAGCCGCACGATGGCATCGATGTGGGTCGACACCTCGCCGGTCAGGCGGTCCGGCAGGTCCAGGCCGCGCAGCGGATCGGCGGGATCGAAGCCGGTGCGGATCCGGTCGATCACCGCCGGGTCGTCGCGCGGGGGCAGGGCGTCGAGCCTCCCGGCGTACGCGAGGACCAGGCAGGCCAGGGCGAAGACGGAGAGTGGCGCCTCCCGCCCGGCCGACCAGGCGTCCTCGACCACGGGCAGGTTGCGGGTGCGCCACTTGGCGAGGGCGTTGAGCGAGATGTCCGCGAGCCGGTGCCGCAGGTTCGGGTTGGCGAATCGCTTCAGGGTGGCCTCCGCGAACGGTTCGGCGCCCTCCAGGGTCGGCAGGATCTCACCGTCCAGCAGGTTCCGGGCGAAGGCGCCGGTCACCGGATGGGTGACGGCCTCGTGGACGGTCGTGCAGCGCAGGAGCGGGGCGACGGCGGCGAGCGCGGTGTGCGTCCCGTTCAAGATCCGGACCTTCTTCGTCCGGTACGGCCGGATGTCCGCCATGAACTCGACCGGCTGACCGGCTCTGTCCAGCGGGAACACCTCACGGATCGCGGGGTCCCCGGCGATCGCCCAACTGCCGTAGGCCTCGCCGCTCACGACCAGCGGATCCTCGTTCTTGGTGACGATCCGGTCCACGATGGTGTCGTAGAAACGGCAGTTCCCGGCGATCCACTCGCGCAGTCCGGGCTCGTCGGCGGCATGGTGCAGCACGTAGTCGCGCAGCGTGCGGCCGTTGTCCTCGTTGAGCTCGCAGGGGAGGACGAAAATGGATTTGTCCGGATGATGCCGGCGACGCTCGTGGAGGAGGGCGGTCAGCAGCGCCGGGAAGGTGCGAGGCGGTTTCTCCGTGATATCGGCGGACAGGTCCAGGGTGATGCCCGCCTCGGTGGTGTTGGAGACGATGATCTCCAGGTCGGGCTCGCGCATCACGGCCAGGCAGGCGTTCCAGTCCTGGTAGGCCGAGACGACCGTCTGCACGGTGTCGTTCTCGGACGCCACGCCGTCGAGCACCACGGTGAACCGGCCGCCGCTCCCGATCAGCGCGGGGATCACCTCGTCGGCCCGCGGGGTCACCTTCATGACGGCGATCCCGTGCCGCAGCACCCCGGACTCGTTGCCGCTCTGCACCATCGCATCGACGAACGCCCGGATGAAGGCACCCGCTCCGACCTGCAGGATCCGTACCGGTAGGGGTGGCATCACGGTCCTCTCGACGCACGTCAGGAGCGCGTGCCAGGATACCCATTGCAAACGTTCCCGCAAATTTTCATCGATGGGCTCGTCCATGCTGGAGCGGTGCGCGTACCCGAAGAAGGAGCGTGAGATGACAGCCCTGACCGAGGTGGCACTGATCCTTCGCGACGGCGACGACGTCGCCGTCGCGACCCGGGACCTGGCGGTGGGGGAGACCTTCCGGCACGCGGGCGCCGACCTGACGGTCACCGCTGCGGTGCCGCGCGGCCACAAGCTGGCGTTGCGCGATCTGCCGCCGGGCGCGCTTCTTATCAAGTACGGTCAATCGATCGGACGCACCACTCAAGAGGTGGCCGCCGGATCCCATATCCACTCCCACAATCTGGGCATGGGAGAGGTTTCCCAGTCCTACGAGTTCGGTACCGCAGCCGGTTCTATGGAAATGTCATCGGACGTCCGGACGTTTCAGGGCTTCGTGCGCGCGGACGGCTCGGTCGGCACCCGGAACGTCGTCGGCATCGTGACCTCGGTGAACTGCTCCGCCTCGACGGCTCGCATGATCGCCGACCAGTTCCGTGGGCCGATCATGGACGCCTGGCCGCACGTGGACGGCGTGGTCGCGCTCGCCCACGACTCCGGCTGCGGGCTGGTGCCCTCCAGCGAGGGCGGGCGGATCCTGTGGCGCACGCTGCGCGGCTACGCGTCCCACCCGAACATCGGCGGCCTGCTCGTTCTCGGTCTCGGCTGCGAGATGATCGGCGTGGAGACGCTGCTGGACGGCCTGCCCGCACCCGCTGACACCGTCGTCTCGCACCTGACCATCCAGGAGTCCGGCGGGGTCCGGTCCACCGTGCGGGCCGGTGCCGCCGTGGTCCGCGACCTGCTCGACCAGCTGGAACAGCGCCGCCGGAGCACGGTGCCCGCGTCCCGGCTGGTCCTCGGGCTGAACTGCGGCGGCTCCGACGGGTACTCGGGCATCACCGCGAACCCGGCCCTCGGCTACGCCTCCGACCTGCTGGTCGCCCAGGGCGCGACCACCGTACTGGCCGAGACGCCCGAGGTCTTCGGCGCCGAGCACCTGCTCACCCGTCGCGCGGTGAGCCGCGAGGTGGGGCAGCGCCTGCTGGACCGGATCGAATGGTGGCACTCCTACGTCTCGGCGGGCGGCGGCACCCTGGACAACAACCCGTCGCCGGGCAACAAGGCGGGCGGGCTGACCACGATCCTGGAGAAGTCCCTGGGTGCGGTGGCCAAGGGCGGGAGCGCGCCGTTGACCGCGGTCTACGAGTACGCGGAGCGGGTCACCGAGCCGGGCTTCACGTTCATGGACACGCCCGGCTACGACCCGGTCTCGGTCACCGGCCTGGTCGCCGGGGGAGCGACGGTCGTCTGCTTCACCACGGGCCGCGGGTCGGTCCTGGGCGGCAAGCCCGCCCCGGTCATCAAGATCGCCACGAACACCGAGATCTTCACGCGCATGCGCGACGACATGGACATCGACACGGGCGGCATCGTCACCGGTTCGACGACGATCGCGGCGGCCGGCACCGAGATCTTCGACCGCATCCTCGCCGTAGCGTCCGGAGACCCGACGGCGAGCGAGGACCTGGACCTGGGCCGCGACGAGTTCGTCCCCTGGCAGTTGGGCGCCGTCACCTGACCCCGTCCCGCCCCGGCTTCGCTGTCAGGCCCCCGGTTCTGCTTGCCGGTGGTCGCGCACGCGGCCGAGCGGGTCGCCGCGGCCGCAGGGCGGCTCCCGGGTTTGATCGGCATTTCATGATCAACTAGGGATTCGACCTTCGTGGCTGGTGGTCAGGGGTGTGTCGGCGGGCTGGAGAGACCCGTGAGCGCCAGCTTTCCCGGCGTGGCTGGAGTTCAGGGGTCTCTCGGGGCACCTGAGGCACCCCGGATCGCCAGCCGACCGGCCTGAGGCACCCCGGATCGCCAGCCGACCGGCCTGAGGCACCCCGGATCGCGCGACCGGGCCTCGGTACTGCCCCTGGACATGCGCCCGGGCCCCGGTGCTGCCCCGGGCACACCAGCGTGTTCCGGCGTTGCCCCGCCCCATGCTGCGGGGCGAGGCGGGGATAACCGACCGGGCGCTCGCCGTGGGATCCGGCATCCCGCCCCGGCGGGCCGGCATTGACCGGCAGGGTCAGCGTTGTATCGGGTTGCGTGAAGCAGCGGTGAGGGCCAGCCGGGATCCGGCGCGGGGCGTGCGGTGGGGGATGCGCCGCGGGCGTGCGGTGGGGGCGTGCGCCGCGGGCGTGTGGGGCGTGTGGGGCGTGTGGGGCGTGTGGGGCGTGTGGGGCGTGTGGGGCGTGTGGGGCGTGTGGGGCGTGTGGGGCGTGTGGGGCGTGCGGTGGGGGATGTGTGGGAAGGGGTTGACGGGTATCGGGGTTCGTGGGAAGACTTGGAATACGTTTTCCCGGCCTTGCCAGGAGGCGGTCACGGGTGATCGGGTTGAGGAGGAACTAGGATATGTCGCGATATCGGGCGGCGATCGTGGGGACCGGGGCCATCGCCACCTCGCACGCTGAGGCCTTGCGAGCGCATGCCGACCGGATCACCCTCGTCGCCGTAGCGGACCTGGCGCTCGACCGGGCGCAGACCTTCGCCGACGCGTGGGGAATCCCCGCCGTCTACCGCGACGTGGCCGGGCTGCTCGCCGCCGAGAACGGTGATTCCTCCGGAGGCGGGCTCGATCTCGTGCTGCTCTGCACGCCGCCGTCCACGCACGCGCCGATCGCCGTCCAGTGTCTGCGGGCGGACGTCAACGTCCTCGTCGAGAAGCCGCCCACCCTCTCGCTCGCCGAGCTGGACCACATCGCCGAGGTCGCGGCGACGTCGGCCGCCGGCGTCGGCACCGTCTTCCAGCACCGGTTCGGGGCCGGCGCCGCCCGGCTGCGGAACCTCGGGTCCGAGCTCGGCCGATCGCTGGTCGCCACCTGTCATACGCTCTGGTACCGGGACGACGAGTACTACCAGGTCCCGTGGCGCGGCCGGTGGGAGACCGAGGGCGGCGGCCCGACCATGGGCCACGGCATCCACCAGTTCGACCTGCTGCTCTCGGTGCTCGGACCCTGGGAGAAGGTCACCGCGATGGCCGCCCGCCGGTCCCGTCCGGTGGAGACCGAGGACGTCTCGATGGCGATCGTCGAGTTCGCCGACGGCACCCTCGCCACGGTGGTCAACTCGGTGGTGTCCCCGCGGCAGACCTCCGACCTGCGCTTCGACTTCGAGCATGCCACCGTCGAGGTGTCCCACCTGTACGGGTACACCGACGCCGACTGGACGTTCACCCCGGCGCCGGGCCACGAGGACCTGCGCCGCCACTGGACGAGCGACGGTACGGCGACCAGCGGGCACGCCGATCAACTCCGGAGTGTCCTCGACGCCCTCGACGCCGGTGAGCCGCTCCCGGTCACCCTGCCCGACACCCGGATGACCATGGAGCTGATCGCCGCCATCTACGCCTCGGCGGCCACCGAACGCCCGGTCCGCCGCGGCGAGATCGGCCCGGACCACCCCTTCGCCACCCGTATGAACGGAGCCGTATCCGCATGGCAGACCTCCTCGTCGATCACGCTCTCGACCGATCGGTAACGGTCACCGCCGGAGACATCCCGCTTTTCACGTACGTCTACCGCCCCGACACGGTCCAACTGGAATCGCCCAAGCCGTACCTGCACCCGATCCGGACGCTCGCCGGTGACCTGGTCTCGCTCTTTCGTCCGCACGACCACGTCTGGCACAAGGGCATCGCGCTCTCCCTGCCGCACGTCGGCGAGCACAACTTCTGGGGCGGCAACACCTACACCGACGGGCGATATGTCCAGCTGGCCAACAACGGTGCGGCCGTGCACCGCGAGCTGATCGCGCTGACCGGGGAGAGGATGGCCCACACCCTCGACTGGACCTCCCAGGCCGGTGCGCCGATCATCACGGAGGAGCGCGAGCTCACCTGGTCGCTGGCCGACGAGACCACGTGGGCGCTCACGTTCAGCACGGCCCTGACGAACGTTTCCGGTGACACGATCGATTTCGGCTCGCCGACGACCAAGGGCCGGGAGAACGCGGGCTACGGCGGCCTGTTCTGGCGCGGCCCGCGCGACTTCACCAACGGCCTGATCCACTCGCCGGACAAGACCGGCGGCGACGAGCTGCGCGGCAGCCGGGCCGAGTGGTTCGCCTTCACCGGAAAGCACGACGGCTCCGACCGTACGTCGACCGTCCTGATGCTGGACGACACCACGAACCCGCAGCACCCGCCGCAGTGGTTCGCGCGCACCGAGGAGTTCGCCTGCCTGAACCCGGCACCGTTCTTCAGCGAGGAGGTCGCCCTTCCCCATGGTGACACCCTGTCCTTCCGGTACGCCGTGGTGGTCGCCGCCGGTGACCCTCCGGCCTCGGAGCTGGCCGACCACGGCCGTGCTGCGCTGCGCTCCGCGACGGCCGGCGCATGACGACGTTTCCGGGCGGTTGTTCGGTCACGCGCCTCTTCTCGTACGCCGACGGCAGCGCCCCGCACCTGCACACCGTCTCGACCGAGTCCTATGTGGTGATCGGCGGCACCGGAACCCTGCAGACGCTGGACATGTCCGGGTACCGGGAGACCCCGCTCGCCGAGGGCAGCACGATCTGGTTCACGCCGGGCACCATCCACCGCGCCGTCAACCACGGTGATCTGCGCGTCATCGTGGTCATGTCGAACGCCGGTCTCCCCGAGGCGGGCGACGCCGTGATGACGTTCCCGCCGTCGATCGTCGCCGACCCTGAGCGCTACCGGAACGCGGCGCGCCTGCCCACCGTCAGCACCCGCCCCGGCGGTGCCCAGCCCGGCGGCACCAGCCCCGGCGAGACCCGAAGCGACGGGAAGCGAAACGGCGAGGCGCGAGGCGGCGAGATCGAGAGAGCGGTCGACGCCCGGCGTGCTCTCGCGCTGGAGGGGTTCCAGCAGCTCATCGACGGTGGGCCGGAAGCGCTCGCCGTGTTCTACGAGCACGCCACCGCGCTGGTCCGCCCGAACGTGGACGCCTGGCGTGGGATCGTGGCGGAGATCGTACGGAAGCAGACCGAACGGACGACCGCCGTGCTGGACGCCCTGGAGGCCGGCGACGGCCGGCACCTGCGAGACGCGGCGCTGTTCGGCGCACCGCAGAGCGAGACGGCCGGATGGGGGATGTGCGGCCGGCTGCGCACCCACGACGTTCACGATCCGAAGGGGCTTTGAGATGACTCGCCGTTACGCCGTTGTCGGGCTCGGTCACCGTGCGCAGCTCTACATCGACGCGCTCGTGGGCGACTGGAGTGACGCGGGCCGGATCGTCGCGTTCTGCGACACCAACCGTACCCGGATGGCCTTCCACAACGCCCGCCTCGCCGAGCCGGTCCCGGAGTACCACCCGGACGATTACGCGAAGCTGCTCACCCAGGTCGACGCCGTGATCGTCACCACGGTGGACGCCACCCACGCGGACTACGTCTGCGCGGCGCTCGACGCGGGCGTGGACGTCGTGGTGGAGAAGCCGCTCACCGTCGACGAGGAGGGCTGCCGCCGGATCGCCGACTCGGCCACCCGGAGCGGCGCGCGCCTGATCGTGACGTTCAACTACCGGTACTCGCCGCGCAACTCGGCCGTGCGTGAACTGATCGCTTCCGGACGGATCGGGCGCGTGACCGCGGTGCACTTCGAGTGGTACCTGGACACCATCCACGGCGCGGACTACTTCCGGCGCTGGCACCGGCGCCGGGAGAGCTCCGGCGGCCTGCAGGTGCACAAGTCCACCCACCACTTCGACCTGGTCAACTGGTGGCTGGGCAGTTCGCCGGCGCTGGTCTTCTCCCAGGCGTCGCTGAAGTTCTACGGCTCCCCGCCGGAGTCCCGGGGCGAGCGCCCGGCCCGGTCGCACGGAGCGCCCGGCCTCGGCACCGACCCCTTCCTGCTCGACCTGACGAAGGATCCACGTCTCAAGGGCCTTTACCTGGACGCGGAGCACGAGGACGGGTACATCCGGGACCAGGACGTCTTCGCGCCCGGCGTCACGATCGACGACACGATGTCGGTGATGGTCCGGTACGCCGACGACGCGGTGCTGACCTACGCGCTCAACGCGTACGCCCCGCGCGAGGGTTACCGCGTGGTCTTCACCGGGACCAACGGGCGGATCGAGCTCGACGTGGTGGAACGGGCGTGGGCCTCGCCGCAGGCCGCGATCGACCCGACCGCGGGGAAGACCGACGGCATCGAGCGGCTGACCGTTCAGGAACACTGGAAGCCGGTCGCGGAGGTCCCGATCATCCAGGGCGCGGGTGGTCACGGTGGTGGCGACACGTTGCTGCTCAATGACGTCTTCCGCGGCCCGGGCGACGACCCGCTGGCCCGTCAGGCGGGGTGGCGCGACGGCATCCGCAGCGTGCTCACCGGGGTGGCGGCTGTCCGTTCCGCGCGTACCGGTCTCCCGGTCCTCCTCACCGAGGAGGGCACGGCGCTGGCCGGTTGAGAACCACGGCCGGAGAACCGGCTGGGGAGGGCGGCCGGAAACGGGGAGGGCTGCGGGCGACGGCCTGAAAAGAAGCTGGGAACTAACGGCCATCGAGGGGCGACTACCGCTCTGACGCGGGAACCGGGAGCGCGCCCCGGTGCGTCGACTGCACCCCTGCCGACCTTCGACGAGGACAGCCGATGGCCGTTACACCCGAGCTCCAGGAAATCGTCCCGCCCCCGCCGCGCGTCGCGCGCCGTCCCTCCCCGCTGGGCGCGCTGTTGCTGCGCCTGCACTTCTACGCGGGCGTCCTGGTGGCCCCGTTCCTGCTGGTGGCGGCGACGACCGGGATCCTCTACGCGTTCACCCCGCAGATCGAGAAGATCGTTTACGCCACCGAGCTCACCGTCGACGATCCGGGTTCCGCGGCCCTGCCGCTGGCCGATCAGGTTGCCGCGGCGCGCGCCTCGCATCCCGCCGGAGACCTGGTCTCGGTACGCCCGGGGGAGGGCCAGAGCACCACTCAGGTCGACTTCAGTGATCCCTCGCTGGACGCCGATCACCAGCACACGGTCTACGTGGATCCGTACACGGGTAAGGTCACCGGGCAGCTGACCACCTGGTGGGCGGCCACCCCACTCAACGAGTGGCTCGACAACATGCACGCCAACCTGCACCTCGGCGAGACCGGCGCCCTCTACTCCGAGTTCGCCGCCAGCTGGCTCTGGGTCCTCGCCCTCGGCGGCGTGGTCCTGTGGTGGCGGCGCCTGCAGGGCAACCGGACGGCACGGCGCCTGCTCACCCCCGATCTGGCTGCCAAGAAGGGCGTCCGCCGCAGCCGTGGCTGGCACGCCGCCACCGGCATCTGGATCAGCATCGGCCTGATCTTCCTCTCCGCCACGGGCCTGACCTGGTCCAACCACGCGGGCGCCAACTTCGGCGAGCTCGTCGACGCGCTGCACGGCAGCCGCCCCGAGGTCTCCACCACTCTGACCGGCACCGAGGCCGCCGCCACCGGCGGCCACCACGCCGGGATGAACATGGGCGGTTCCGCCGACGGCACCGTCGACCCGGCAGCCATCACCACGGTGTACAAGGCCGCCACCGACGCCGGACTCGACGGGCCGGTATCGATCACGGTTCCGGCCGACGCCGCGACGGCGTGGACGGTCACCCAGACCGACTCGCTCTGGCCGCTGCGCCGCGACAGCGTCGCCACCGACTCGACCGGCAAGATCGTCGAGCGGATCGACTTCGCCGACTGGCCCGTCATGGCCAAGCTGACGCAGTGGGGCATCTACGCCCACATGGGGAACCTCTTCGGCCTCGCCAACCAGATCCTCCTCGCGGCCCTCGCCGTCGGCCTGATCACCGTGATCATCTGGGGTTACCGCATGTGGTGGCAGCGCCGCCCCACCCGCGCCGGCCGTCGTGCCCTGGCCGGCACCCCGCCGCCCGGCGGCAACTGGACCGGTCTTCCGCTGTGGTCGATCGCCCTGGGCCTCCCGCTGCTCTTCGCCCTGGGATGGTTCCTTCCCCTCTTCGGCATCCCGCTCCTGGCCTTCCTGGCGCTGGACACCCTCGTCACCCTCGTCCGCCGTCGGCCCGCGCCGGTCATCCCGGTCTCCCCGCCGCCGGCCGGTTCCTGACCTCCGCTCCGCCCGCGGCCTCCCCGCACCGCCCGGCGCGCCGCCGCCCGGTGCGGGGAGGAGCCGCGGGACGACCGTGTGACTCCTGATCGGGCCCGCACCGGAGCCGCCGGTGGGTGGCCGCCTCTTGAGCGCGGGGAGGGCGCGGACGGCGTACGGGAAAAGAAGCGTGAGAAAAAGGCCGGAGCCTTACAACCGATCGATGAGGATCGCCGTCGGATACGCAGGAAGCGGGGACGGGACGGGCGGGGTATGCCGAGCGGATCTGACAGTGAGTATCTGGGGTACGTGCACGGGCGAATCGCCGGGCTGAGACGGACCGCCTACCTGCTCTGCGGGGACACGTACGAGGCCGACGACATGGTGCAGGAGACGCTGACCAAGCTGTACGTGCGGTGGCCGCGGATCCAGCACGTCGAGAACGTGGACGCGTACGTGCACACGATGCTGGTCCGGGTGTTCCTGGACGACCGGCGGCGCGGGTGGTGGAAGGTCGCGCTGCTGGGCTGGCTGCCGGAGCGCGCCGAGCCGGGAGCCGGGGCGGAGGACCGGTCGATGCTCCGGACGGCGCTGGCCAAGCTGCCGCCGCGCCAGCAGGCCGTGCTGGTGCTGCGTTACCTCTGTGATCAGCCGGTTCGGGAGGTCGCCCGCTACCTGCGGATCTCCGAGGGGACGGTGAAGAGCCAGACCACGCACGGGCTCACCCGGCTCCGGAAGGTGCTCGGCGACGTGCCACCGGGCGGGCCACAGCGAGCGAGGCCGGAACAGGCGGAATCGATGCGGGCGGATTCCGGGCGGGCGGATCCCGGGCGGGCGGAAGCCGGGCGGGCGGATCCCGGGCGGGTGGGATCGATGCGGGTCGGGGTGGAGCGGGGACTGTGATGAGAAACGAGGAACAGAAGGGCGACGACGAGCGGGCGGTCGTGCTGCTGCGCCCGTTGCGGGGCGAGCCGGCCGGTCCGTCCGCGGTGGACGTGCCGCGGGCGATGGCCGAGGGATCGCGGAGGCGGCGGCTGCGGCGCTGGTCGTCCGGGGTGGCGATGGCCGCGGTGACGGCGCTCGCGGTGAGCGGCGGGAGCGTGGCGGCGACGGCGCTGACCAGGCGGGACGATCCGCAGCCCGCGCCATCGATGACCGCCTCCGCCGGGGCGCCCGCTTCGGCTGGGGTGCCTGCTTCGGCTGGGGTGACCGCTTCCGCTGGGGTGGGCCGACCCGTCGCGGTGGCGCCCACCGATTGCACCGTTACCAGGTTGCCGACCGGCGGTGTGGAGAAGGCGCTGGTCACCGGTGGGGATCCGAGTGGCCGCTACCTCGTGGGACGGCTCTACCCGGCGGCCGGGCAGGACGCGAAGAAGAGGGTGGTGCTCTGGAAGGACGGGAAGATCGCGGCCTACCCGGCCCTCGCGGGGGCGGACGCCAGTCTCGAGGACGTCACCACCGACGGGATCGCGGTCGGGTCGAGTTTCGACGGCGCGGACCGGTACGGGTGGGTCTACCGGGACGGCCTGCTGTGGCGGCTGGCCGGTGGCACCGGGGAGGCCCGGTCGATCAACGAGGACCGGGTGATCGTCGGCAGTCTGGGCGGGGTGCTGGACCGGGTGCCGGCGCGCTGGAACGGGATGACCGCGGAACCGGTCAGGTTGCGCCTGCCGGACGGGGCGACGGGTGGGTCGGCGGACTACATCGGTGCGGACGGGACGATCGCCGGTACGGCGGGTGCGGAGGCCGGGAACGAGTCGGGTGTGCTCTGGCTGCCCGACGGGACGATGCGGGTGATGCCGCTGCCGACCGTGGACGGGCGGCGGGCGGACTTCTTCTGGCCCGAGTCGATCGTCGGCGACACCGTGGCCGGGCGGGCGGTCTTCGAGACGGCGGAGATCCGGGAGCGGACGTTCGTCGCGATGACGTACAGCATCGCGGGGGGCGGCTATCGGGAGGTGGCCGGCAACGTGGGGTTGCGGTCGTACGCCGCGGCGAACGGGTGGGTGGCCGGCTTCGCGGGGATGGACGATGCGAAGCCTGCCATCGTGGCCGGGGAGACCGTGGTGCGGTTGCCGCTCTACCGGGAGCAGCGGGAGTACGTGCTCTCCAGCCTCAGCGCCGACGGGAAGGTGCTCGGCGGGTACAGCACGGACGGGTTCACCAACGGCGAGGTGCGCAACCTGCCACTGATGTGGACCTGCCGATGACCAGGGGCGGCAGGCTCGGGGCTGCCGCCCCGAGAAGCGGGAGGCGCGCCGCCCCGGAATGCCGGGAACGGCGCTGCCCGCAAAGAGGGGGATGTCAGACCGTGAGGGTCCAGGTGTTGATGTAGCCCGTGTCCCCGGAGTAGTTGTCCTTGACGCTCAGGGTCCAGGTGCCGTTCGCGGTCTCGCTGGAGAGGTCTGCGGTGTACGTCGTGTCCACGTTGGCCGTGCTGTCCGAGCTGCTCGCGGACTTCAGGATGTAGTAGGTGCCGTCCGGGGCGTACAACCAGACCGAGAGGTCGCCGCGGTAGGTGTGCACGATGTTGACGTAGATCGTGGAGGTGGCCAGTGCGGCGGTGTGCCCGCAGCCGGAGATGGTGATCGCGCTGGTCACCGGGGAGCTGTAGTCCGGGATGCTCACGTCGGTGGCGTTGGTGCCGGTGCACGTCCCGCTCGTCGAGGTGGCGGTCGGGCTGCTGGTGGCGGTCGGGCTGCTGGTCGTGGTCGTGGTCGTGGTGGCGGTGGCGGTCGAGCCGCTGCCGAGCACCACCTCGACGGTGACCGTGCTGTTGGTGCAGGCGGCGGCGTACGAGGTCAGCGCGGTCTTCTCGGCCGTGTCGACGCTCAGGCCCCAGCGGGTCTTCACCACGGTCCACTCGGTGATGTACCGGCAGTAGACGCTGGTCAGGCTCGGCATCCACTCTGCCACGTCGGAGTCGCTCTTGCTCTGGTTCACGTTGTCGGTGACCGCGACCAGGTCCCGGTCGTCGCCGAGGTCGTTCGCGTACGCCTCCCGCTGCGCCGCCGTCCAGTTCCGGGCGCCGGAGTCCCACGCCTCGGCGAGCGGGACCAGGTGGTCGATGTCCAGGTCGGACGGGTCGGTCCAGGTGGCTCCGTCGTAGTACGAGTACCACGCGCCGCCGGTGAGCGAGCAGCCGGAGCCGACGGTGGGCGCGGTGGTGGCCTCGGCGATGAGGACCTCGTACCGGGTGTTGCAGCCGTCGCCGTCGGCGTCGATCCAGAGGTTGAAGAGGTCACGGTCGTAACCGGTGCGTACCTCGGTCTCGACCGGCAGGTTGGCGACCATGGTGCGCAGCGGCTGGGACACGGTCGCCGCCGCGGCGGGACCGGCGCTGATCAGTGTGACCAGCCCGGCGGCGACGACCGTGGCGGTCGAGGTGACCAGTGCCACGGCGCGGAGTGTGCGGTTCATCGCGGACTCCCTGAGGGGTGAGAGGGATTCGACGATTGTCAAGCCACACGCATCGACGCCAATAGATTGGTGGACGAAAATGTTCGCATGTCAAACGGGTAATACCGCCCCGCTATGTGGCCTGCACGGTGGTCGTCCGGAGTACCGTGGACCGGCCCCGGCGGGCGAATCCCCGGGCGGCGGCACGATCCCCGGACGTGCGGACGAGAGTGGAATCGGGGCCCGGGCGGGTGCGGTTGACCGTCCGGCGCAGGCTCGGGTGGCGGGTCTCCCAGGCCTCGCGTACCCGGAACGGCAGGTGCAGATCGCGCCAGACGCGGCGCAGGGTGGCCGGGTTGATCAGGTCCTCGACCTCGCCGCAGCCGGCCGCCTCGCAGAGCACCTGCTCGTAGGCGTGGCGGAGCTGGGCGGGATCCTCGAGGTCGTACCGGCGGCGGCTGGCGTGGCCGCAGGCCATGTGGTGCGGGACCTCGAGAACGCCGAGACTGTTTCCGTGCAGGTCGTCGATCCGGTCGGGGACTGCTGGAGCCCGGTTGGCGGCGCTGCGATTCCGGCGCCCGTCACGGGCGGCGACGTACGACATGCCACTCAGGTTAGGACGAGCGGAGGCCGCCCCTTTTCGACTTACCGGCACTGGTGACGAGGGTCTGCGGGAGTGCCGGATGGGGTTGCCGACACGGAAGGGGAGTGCCGATGCGGGTCACGATCGTGGACGCCTGCCTGAGGGACGGGCGCGGCGGCAGTCCGACGGCGGTCGTCGAGGAGCGGGAGACGGCCGGGATCGATCACCGCCGGGTCCCGGTGCTGGCGGGCACGTCCCACGCGGTCCTCCTGAGGCGGACCGTGGACGGTCCCACCGAGCTGCGCTTCTTCACCCGGGAGGGCGAGCTGCCGGCGTGCGGCCACGGAACGGTCGCGGCGCTGACCTATCTGGACCGCGACGGCGACCCCGGCACCGGCGGCCGTGGACGCGGGCATCGCGAGTCCGGCGCCGGCGGACGGGTCGGCGGATATCGCGAGCTCAGTGTCGGCGGGCGGGTCTTCGGCGGCCGTGTGGACGGTGGCGTCGCCACCTTCGAGCAGGGGAGGGTCCGGCTCCGCGACCCGCTTCCGGCCGAGTGCGACCAGGTTCTCGAGGCTTACGGTACGACCGGAGCCCGGGCCCACATCGCGTCCCTCGGCCGGGAACGGATGCTCGTCGAGGCGGCGGACCCGGCGGCCCTGACGCCCGATCTCCGCCTGCTGCGGGCGGCCTGTGACCGATTCGGCCTGCTCGGGTGTTATGCGTACTCGCCGCCGGACCCGCACGGCCGCCGGTCGGCGCGGATGTTCGCGCCGTCGATCGGGGTGCCCGAGGACATCGCGAACGTCAACAGCACCTCGTGTCTGGCCGCGCTGCTCAACACCCGGGTGGTCGTCGACATGGGCGACAGCCTGGGGCGGCCGGCGACCGTGGTGGCGTCGATCGGGCCGGGCGGCGTGGTCGAGGCCGGGGGTGCGGCGCGCGTGGTCCGGGACTTCCGGACATAGAGATGTGCCCCGCCGCAGGGGGATCGGCGGGGCACATCGGTCGGGAGGCCGCTCGTCACGGCGTACCGGAAAAGCTCTTGAAAGGGGGGTGGAGGGCTGGTGAGCGGTCAGTAACCGAAGTCCTGGGTGTAGTACGTGATGCCGTCGGCCGCGGTGACGACGCCGACGCCCAGCGTCTTGGAGGCGCAGCTGAGGATGTTGGCGCGGTGACCCGGGCTGCGCATCCAGCCGTCCATGACGGCCTCGGCGGTCTTGTAGCGGTAGGCGATGTTCTCGGCGGACGGGGCGGCGAAACCGGCGGCCTGGGCGCGGGCGACGAACGACGAACCGGCGTCGCCGACGTGCGAGAAGGTGCCGGTGCTGCCCATCCACGCGCTGTGCGTGCGGGCGGCCTCGGTGAGCTGGTCGTTCGCGGTCAGCGGGGCGCAACCGGCGGCGGCGCGCTGCTCGTTGGTGAGGCGCAGGATGTCGGCCTGCATGCCCCGCTCAGCGGCGGAGGCGGCGGAGGCGGCGGAGGCGGCGGAGGTGGCGGAGGAGGTGGTGGGGACGGCGGGCGCTGCTTCGGCGGGCGTGGCGAACATCGAGACGGCACCGGCGGCGGCCGGGGCGATGATGGCGGCCAGGGCGATACGACGAAGAAGCGAGCGCAAGAGGTGACCCTTTCGACGAGCGGTGCCTGACGTGGCGCCAGGTTCACCGTTCTCTTCGTCGCCCGCCGTGCCCCGGGGAGCGCAGATCGGTGGTGCACCGGTCGCCGTTCGGTTGCCGGGCCGTCCGGGCGCTCCAGCGGCCGTCGCGGTGCTCGACCTCGATCGGGTGCCGGAACGTCGCGCTGACGTTCGCGCTGGTCAGCACGGTCGCCACCGGTCCGGCCGCGACCACCTGGCCGTCCGCGATGAGCAGCGCGTGCGTGGTCTGCTCCGGCAGCTCCTCCAGGTGGTGGGTGACCAGCACCGACGCCAGCGTGGGGTGGGTGGCGTGCAGCAGGTCGATGGTGTCCAGCAACTGCTCCCGCGCGGCCACGTCCAGGCCGGTCGACGGCTCGTCCAGCAGCAGGAGCTCCGGCTCGGCGATCAGCGCGCGGGCGATCAGGGCCCGCCCGCGTTCGCCCTGGGAGAGGACCGGCCAGACGCTCTCCTCCCGGCCGCCCAGCCCGAGCATCTCGATCAGCTCGCCGGCCCGCTTGAGCTGCTCGTCCCCGGCGGCCCAGCGCATCGGGAGCTCGACGGTCCCGGTGATCCCGGTCAGCACCACCTCGCGGACGGTCAGCGGCGACCGCAGCGGGTGACGCGGGTTGACGTGCCCGATCGAGCGCCGCAGCGTCTGCAGCTCGACGGTGCCGAGCCGCCGGCCGAGCACGTGCACGCTGCCGGTGGTCGGGTGGGTGACCGCCCCGCAGAACCCGAGGACGGTGCTCTTGCCGGCGCCGTTCGGCCCGAGCAGCACCCAGTGCTCCCCGGCACGCACGGTGAAGTCGATGCCGTGCAGGATCTCCCGGCCGTCACGCCGGAAGGTGACCCGGTCCAGTCGCAGGACGCTCACGTGTGCTCTCTCATCGAGGTCTTGACCGATTCGATCAGGTGGTAGGAAGCGGTCACCGCGGCGTCGCGGTCACCGGCCCGGACGGCGTCCAGGATGGCGTGGTGCGCGTCCCGGACATCCGGGTCCTCGGGGAGGATCGTGGTGTCCTCCATCGACCGCTCGATCGCCTCGGCGACCGCGTCGTAGAGGCGCAGCAGCAGCGGGTTCCCGCCGGCCACGACCACGCCGCGGTGGAAGGCGGCGTCCGCGGCGATGTACCCGGCCCGGTCGCCGGCGTCGTGCGCGGCGGCGCGGGTGGCGAGTGCGGCCTCCAGCGCGGCCAGGTCACCCGGGGTGGCGGCGGTGGCCGCGAGCCGGGCCGAGGCGGCCTCCAGCCCGGCGCGGGCGTCGAGCACACCGGTCAGCTCGTCGCGGACCAGCACGCCGGTGATCTCGTTCGTGGCGCGGACGTAGGTGCCGTCACCGATCCGTGGTTCCAGCAGTCCGGTCACGCTCAGTGCGCGTAGGGCCTCACGGACCGTGCCGCGACTGACACCGAGCTCGGCGGCGAGAGGTATCTCGCCGGGGATCCGTTCGCCGACCGCCCACGCACCGGACGCGATCAGCCCGCGGAACTGATCCGCGACCTGGGTGACGAGCGGCGTCTGCCGTACCGGACTGTTCAGGACCACGAGCGGGAAGGCTACCCACGTTCAGTGCAGATGTCCAACATTTGCAAACCCTTCTCTTCGCGTACGTGCCCAAGCCGCGCCGCCCGTCGCCGATCGTTGTCGCCGTGACCGTACGCAGTCTCGCCGGCCACCGGTCTTCGGCTGGCGTGCCGGTGTGCCTGAGCCCGTTCGTGGCACCCCTGGTCGCCGGCCGTCGGTCGTCGGCTGCGTGCAGGGCCCACCTCAACCGCAGGAAGTGGCGGGCCTGGTTCGGCTGGAAGTGAACCGCGCATACCGGCAGTCCGCCCCGGACCGGGGTGGCTCGCCCGCCCCCACAGAGCATGATCGTGAACCCGGACCGCCCCCGACCAGAACCCGGCGGCCAGTGGCGGCGAGTCGCTGGGCGGGTGGTCGGGAGAACGGAGCGGCGCGTGGGGACCTTCGGCCCTGAACGGGGTGAGTGTCCGGTTCTAGCGTCGGGGTATGGGAGTCGCGGGTGCGGTGAAGCGGTGGATGTATCGCGATGGGCGGCCCAACGGGCTGGCGCGGGTGCTCAATCGGGTCTCGGCGGCGCAGTACAGCGCCGGGATCCTCTCGCCGGGGACCTGGGTCACCCTGGAAGTCGTCGGGCGCACGAGTGGGCGGGTGGTGTCCTGTCCGCTGGTGGTCACGGTCCATGAAGGCGAGCGCTACCTCTGCTCGATGCTCGGGGGGAGCGCGAACTGGGTCGCCAACGTCCGCGCGGCGCACGGGGACGCGGTGATCAGGCGCGGTGACCGGGAGCCGGTCCGGCTGGTCGAGGTGCCGGTCGAGGAGCGCGCCCCGATTCTGCGCCGGTACCTGGCCGTGGCGCCCGGCGCCCGCCCGCACATCCCGGTGAACCGGCACGCCCCGCTCGCCGACTTCGCCGCGATCGCTGCCGAATATCCGGTTTTTCGGATTAATCCGCGCTGAGCGGCCACGAACGGTGGTGGCCACGAACGGTGGTGGCCACGAACGGTGGTGGCCACGAACGGTGGTGGCCACGAACGGTGGTGGCCAGGAACGGGTGGTGGGCGGGAACGGGCGGTGGCCAGGAACGGGTGGTGGCCGCGAACGGGGAACGGTTGCTCAGCTCGGGGACGGGACCAGGGCCGGGATGCGGCGCAGGGCCAGCGCGAGCACGCCGCCGACCGTGACGAAGACCGCGGCCAAGAGGACCACGCCCGGCCACGACGCGGCTGACCAGGCCGTACCGGAGAGGCTTCCGAAGATCGAGGAACCGGCGTAGTAGGCGAAGAGGTAGAGGGAGGCCGCCTGGGCGGCCGGGACGTCGCCCGCGTGGGCACGGACCGGGACCCAGCCGCTCGCCACGCCGTGGACGCAGAAGAAGCCCGCGGTCATCACCGCCAGGCCGAGGATCACGGTCGGGAGCGCGTCCGGCAGGGTCAGTAGCAGGCCCGCGGCGGTGAGCAGGCAGCCGAACGGCAGGACCGCGCGGCGGCCGTAGCGGTCGGCGAGGCGGCCGGAGATCGCGGAGCTGAGCGTGCCGACCGGGTAGACCAGGAAGACCGCGCCGGCGGCCGCCGCGCCCAGGCCGAAGGGTGCGCTGGTCAGGCGGAAGCCCATGGTGTTGTAGACGGCGACGAACGCGCCCATCGCGCACGCCCCGATCCCGTAGAGGCCGAGCAGTGCCGGGTCGGCGAGCGCCCGCCAGGTCATCGCGGCCGTACGCCGGGGGACGAAGTTGCCCGACGGTGGGAGCAGCGCGGCGACCAGGGACGCGCAGGCCAGGCCGACCACGGCGACCGCGGCCAGCGCCCACCGCCAGCCGAACCACTCGGCGACCGTGCCGGAGAGCAGCCGGCCGACCATGCCGCCCAGCGCGGTGCCGCCGATGTAGAGGCCGGCGACCCGGCCCTGGGTGCCGGCGGGCAGTTCCTCGCGCAGGTACGCCGTCGCCACCGCGGGCAGCCCGGCCAGCGTCACGCCCTGGAGCAGCCGCAGCGCGAGCAGCACGTGCCAGCCGGGCGCCAGGGCGCAGAGGATCCCGACGAGCGCCGAGCTGAAGAGCGAGAGGTGGATCAGCGGGGTACGCCCGATCTTCTCGGAGAGCGGGCCGGTGATCAGCAGGGCCACGCCGAGGCCGACCGTGGCGAGGGAGAGCGACCAGGAGCTCTGCGCCGGTGTCACGCCGAAGTGCGACGCGAGCGTGGGCAGCAGCGCCTGCGTGCTGTAGAGCAGGGCGAACGTCGCGACACCGGCGGCGAACAGGGCGAGGGAAACCCGGCGATAGGTGCTCACCCCGGTCACTCTCCGCCGGAAAATTCCATGCGTCCAATGCATGAAAATCATCAACCTGATACGAAGTACGCATGATGCTGGATGATCTGCGCGGGCTGCTGGCACTCGGTGAGCATCACCACGTCACGGAGGCCGCGGCCGCGCTCGGCGTGAGCCAGCCGACCCTGTCCCGGCTGCTCTCCCGGGTCGAGGCGGAGCTCGGCGCCCGGCTCTTCGAGCGCGACGCGCGGGGTGTGCACCCGAACCCGCTCGGTGACGTGGCGCTGACCGGCGCCCGGGAGATCGTCGACCGCTACGACCGGCTGCGGCGTGACCTGGCCGGGCTGCTCGACCCGGACTCCGGAACGGTCCGGCTCGCGTTCCTCGACTCGATGGCGATCTCGCTGGTGCCGCGGCTGCTCCGGGACGTACGCCGGGCCGCCCCGAACCTGCGGGTCGAGCTGCGCCAGGAGCCGAACCACGTGATCGTGCCCGACCTGGCGTCCGGCGTCGCGGAGCTCGCGCTCACGTCACCGCACCCGCCGGGACCGTACGGCTGGCTGCCCCTGCAACGACAGGTGCTCGCCCTGATCGTGCCGCCCGGGCACCGGCTGGCCGGCCGCCGCAGTGTCCGGCTGACCGACGTCGCGGACGAGGACTTCGTCAGCATCCCGCCCGGGTTCGGCTTCCGTGTCCTGCTCGACGACCTCTTCGCCACGGCCGGGGTGACGCCGCGGATCGCGTTCGAGATCGGTGACCTGGCCACCATCGAGGGCCTGGTCGGGGCGGGGCTCGGCGTGGCGCTGGTGCCGGAGCAGTTCGCCGGGGCGTCCGGTACGGTCGCTCTGGCGCTGACCTCGCCGAGCGCCGAGCGGATCGTCGGCCTGACCTGGCGCGACGACCGGCCCCTGGGGCCGGCCGCCGCGCGTTTCCGGGAGATCGTGGCCGCGGCGGGCCCCTACGACGCGGCGGGCTGACCCGTGTTTCGCAAACCCTAGGCGGCGGCCGGGATCACCATGGTGGGTGCGTTCGCCATGCTCGCCACGCCCGCGGCGGTCATCCGGTTGGCGATCTTGAAGATCTCGTTGTCGGTGACCTCGTGGCCGTGCACGGCGTGCTCCATCGCGTGCCGCTCGGCGCGGGCGACCAGGCGGATCAGGTCGGAGACCGCGCACGGGTAGTACCGGCAGAGCTTGACCGCGATCCGCAGCTCGCGGTCGGTGACCCCGTGCAGGTACTCCGGCATGCCCGCCTGCCAGGCCGGGCCGTAGACGAGGTACCCGGCGGGCAGGTTGCCGGGACCGCCGAGCACGTCGAGGATCCGGCGGCGGTCGATCCTCGGCGGCGGCGCCTTCACGCCGGCGTAGACCAGGCCGAGCGCCGCGAGGCCGACCGCCACCAGGAGGCCCAGGACCGGGTTGCCGGTGCCGACCGAGATGATCACGCCGAAGACGCCCAGCACCAGCCCGCCGGCGGCCACCGTGGTGGTGGAGCCGGACTCGGCGCCGCGCCGGTGCGAGTCCTCGATGCATTTGCGGATGATGCCGTTGAGTACCACGTCCGTGGGTCTCCACCGGTCGTCGCGTACGGGTACGCCACGATTCACGGTCTGGGCCATTGTCATTCCTTCCGTCCCTGGATGCTCGCGAACATCGGCGGAAGGGGGAGGTGCTGAAGGGTTTTCAGGCGAGGAGGCTCTCGCGCATCTGCTGGCCCGGGTTCCACTTGCCGACGATCCGGCTGATCGCCGGGTCCAGCACGTCGACGCTGTTGTTCCGGCGCATCTGGGCGCGGGCCGGCGGCGGGATCGGCGGCGGGTCGGTCATCGCGCCACGGACCTCGGTCGCCGTGGTGATCAGCTGGGTGGCGAGCGTCGCGCCGTCCACGTCCACCAGGACCCGGCCGAACTCCCAGCCGGCCAGGGTCAGGTCGAGGATCTCGAAGAGGTGGCCGACCATCGGGAGCGGGTTGATCACGCGGACGGTCTGCTGGGACTGGATGCCGAGCAGCGTGACCGCGCCTGCGACGTGCACGTACGGGTGAAAACCGCCGGGCGAGGCGAAGAGCGGCGAGCGCATCCGCTTGCCGGCCTGCTCCCACAGTGGCCGGTAGGCGCGCCGGTCCGGGGTCAGCCCGAGCTCCCGGCACTGGCCGGCGACGTCGTGGTACGCCGCGTCGGCGAACTCCCGGAGCACGAAGGCCGCGACCACGATGCCGTCCGGGTCGTTCAACATGTGAGCGACGTCGTTGGCCTGCTCGGCCAGCGGCCGCCCGGACGCCTTCGGCCCATAGCGTTCCCGGACGTCCCGGAGCATCACCTGCTGCCGGGCCGGATCGTGCTGGATTCGCCGTTTACGGAACCACCGCATGTCGCCTCCACCGCTCGCCGAACGCAGCACATGCTAAAGGTGGTCGAGGCCGGTGTCTTTCGCGCCCTTCTCGTAACGTACGTGACCTACCTCGCTCTCGCCGTGACCGGCGCCGATGTGGACCGCCGTGCCGGATTCAGCCGCGGAGGGCCTCGGCGATCGGGGTCGGGCCGTTGTTGAAGCGGATGGTGTGGCCGATCGTGGCCGGGTCGGCGAGCGCCGCGACCACCACGGCGGCGACGTCGGACCTGGTCACCGAGCCGGCCACGGCGCCCTGGGCGGCCGTCTCGATCCGTCCGGTCGGCTCGCCGTCGGTCAGGGCGCTCGGCCCGAGGACGGTCCACTCCAGAGCGCTCGATGTGAGGAAGGCGTCGGCGGCGGCCTTGGCCTCGGCGTACGGGAAGAAGGGGTTCTGCGGCGGAACGCCGTGCTCCTGATTGGCGCCGAAGTAGCTGACCATCACGTAGCGGCGGGCGCCGGACCGGTCGGCGGCCTCCATCGAGCGGATCGCGGCATCGCGGTCGACCGCGTAGGTCCGGGGCGGATTGCCGCCGCCGGCACCGGCCGACCAGACCACGCCGTCGCGGCCGCGAAGGAGGTCGGTCAGCGCGCCCGTCCCGGTCTGCTCGACGTCGAGGGCGAGCGGGGTCGCGCCGGTCGCGGCCACGTCCGCGGTGTGCGCGGGATCGCGGAAGACGGCCGTCACGGTGTGCCCGGCCGACACCAGCAAGGGGAGCAGCAGGCGCGCGACCCTACCGTGGCCGCCGACGACGATGAGGTCCATTCCGGTCAGCCTACGGCCGGAGCAGCGGCGGATGCAGGAGGTGGGCCGGGCCGCGCCGGAACAACTGAGCGGGACGTCCCCGGTCGCGCAGGGCGGTGTGGCCGGTCGCCTCGACGAAACCCTCGGCGGTGGTCACCTTGCGGTGGAAGTTGCGGGGGTCGAGACGCGTACGCCAGACGGTCTCGTAGACGGCGCGCAGCTCGGCCACGGTGAACTCGGGCGGGCAGAACGCGGTGGCGAGCGGGGTGTACTCCAGCTTGGCGCGGGCCCGTTCCAGGCCGTCGGCGAGGATCCGGGCGTGGTCGAACGCGACGTCGCCGACCTCGTCGCAGGGGCGCCACCCGGCCGCCGAGGCGTCGCTGCCGGCCACCGGGGCGGGCAGGTCGGGGAGGAGTGCGAGGTAGGCGACGGTCACCACCCGGCCGCGCGGATCCCGGCCGGGTGTGCCGTACGTGGCGAGCTGCTCCAGATGGCCGGCGGACGGGTCCAGCCCGGTCTCCTCGCGCAGCTCCCGGCGGGCGGCCTCGTCGAGGTCCTCGCCGGGGAGCACGAACCCGCCCGGCAGCGCCCACCGGCCCTCGAACGGCGGGATGCCCCGCCTGATCATCAGCACCTGGAGCGCGCCCTGCCGGATGGTGAGCAGCACGAGATCAACGGTGATGGAGGTCTCGTTTAGCGTCATGTTGACGATAATACCCCGGACGCTTTATCGTCGTCCTGACGATATTTCGGGGCATGGCTGGTTCGCCGGGGTACCCCACGCCTTTCGGGGCACCCCGGCGAACCGGCCACCACCCAAGGGGGAGGACGGCCACCATGGCTGACGTGACACGACGACTGCACCTGCGGCACCTGCGCTCGGCGCCGACCAGCTGGGTCAGCCACAGCGCGAAGGGGCGGGTCAAGCGCTCCGGGACCGGACTCGCGTTCTGGTACCGGCCGCTCACCGCGGTGCTCTCCGAGGTGCCGGTCGACGACCGTGAACTGCCGCTGCTCTTCCACGCCCGGACCGAGGACTTCGCCGACGTGACCGTGCAGGCCACCGTGACGTACCGGTTCAGCGACCCGGCCGCGGCGGCGGGGCGGCTGGACTTCTCGATCGACCCGTACCGGGGGCGCTGGCGCGGTCAGCCGCTCGACCAGGTGGCCACCCTCCTCGCCGAACTGGCCCAGCAGCCCGCGCTCGACCTGCTCGCCCGGGTGCCGCTCGCCGAGGCGCTGACCGCCGGGATCGCCCCGGTCCGCGAGTCGGTCACCGCCGCGCTCGCCGGTGACCCGCGCCTCGCCGAGACCGGGGTGACCGTGGTCAGCGCCCGGGTGGTCGCCATCCGCCCGGAGCCGGACCTGGAGCGGGCGCTGCAGACGCCCACCCGGGAGAAGGTCCAGCAGGACGCGGACCGGGCCACGTACGCCCGCCGTGCCGCCGCCGTCGAGCAGGAGCGCTCGATCGCCGAGAACGAACTGAAGAGCAGGATCGAGCTGGCCCGGCAGGAGCAGCAACTGGTCGAGCAGCACGGCGCGAACACCCGGCGCGGCGCGGAGCTCTCCGCCGAGGCCGAGCTGGTCGCGGCGCAGGGCGAGGCCGACCGGTCGCGCCTGGCCGCGGCGGCCGAGGCGGACGCCGGGCGGTTGCGCGACGAGGCCCGTGCCGAGGGCGTCCGGGTGGTCGGGCTCGCCGAGGCGGAGGCGGAGGCCGCGCGGCTGGCCGCGTACCGGGACCTGCCGGCCGAGGTGCTGCAGGCGCTGGCGCTCAAGGAGCTGGCCGGGAACGTGCCGTCGATCAACGAGCTGACGGTGACCCCGGACCTGGTCGGCAGGCTGCTCGGGCGGATCGGATCATGAGGAGCTTCTCCGGTACGGCTGTGCGGGAGCGGTCATGACGCTCTCCCCGCGCGTGGTGGTCGTGTCCCGGCGCAGTGAGCTCGACGAGCTGCTCGGGCGGCACGGGACCCGGGGCGCGGCGGCGTACTTCCTCCGCCAGCGCGGCCGGGACCTGGACGAGGTCACCGCGCGGCACGAGGCCCTGACGGCGGCGCTGACCGAGGTCGGCGCCGCGGTACCGGCCGACTGGCGGCGCGGCCACGTGGAACGTGCCGACCTGCCGCGCTTCCTCTTCGCGCCGGAGGACATCGTGATCGCGGTCGGGCAGGACGGCCTGGTCGCGAACGTGGCCAAGTACCTGGACGGTCAGCCGGTGATCGGCGTCGACCCGGAGCCCGGACGCAACGCCGGCGTCCTGGTCCGGCACCGCGCGGCCGACGTGGCGCAGCTGATCCGCCCGGCCGGTTCTGCGGGCGGCCCGTCCGGTTCGTCGGCTCGCCCGGCGGGTTCGTCGGGTCGTCCGGCGGGTTCGTCGGGTCGTCCGGAGGCCGAGGAGCGCACGATGGTCGTCGCGCGCCTCGACGACGGGCAGGAGCTGTCCGGCCTCAATGAGATCTACATCGGTCACGCCGGGCACCAGTCGGCGCGCTACGTGATCGCGGCGCCGTCGGGTTCGCGGGAACGTCAGTCCTCCTCGGGCCTGATCGTCGGCACCGGGACGGGAGCGACGGGCTGGTGCGCGTCGATCGCCCGGGACCGGGTCGCGGCGCCGCGGCTGCCGTCCCCGGACGACCCGGCTCTGTGCTGGTTCGTCCGGGAGGCCTGGCCCTCCCCGGCGACCGGGGCCACCCAGGTCGCCGGGGTGCTGACCGGCGCGGAGGAGCTGGAGCTGACCAGCGAGTCGGAGCGCCTGGTGGTCTTCGCGGACGGGCTGGAGTCCGACGCGCTGGAGCTGAGCTGGGGCCAGCGGGTCCGGGTCGGCATCGCGAGCCGCCGCCTGCACCTGATGTGACGGGAGGGGGTGGGGCGCAGTCCGGTCGTTCGGGGGAGTGGGCGGTCGGCTGAACGGCTTCCTCGGCGGGGAAGGGGAAATGGCGCCCGAAATAGCATGATGGGATCGGCTCGTCGGGTTTTTTCCGGATAAAGGGGCCACGATCATGACCATGCTGGTGCGTGTGATGACGGCAGCGATCGGGACGTTCTGCGGCGCGGTGATCGGGATCGGTCCGGCGCTCGCCGACTGCCCGGCCGGTGGCTGCCCGCCGGGTGGGGAGGTCCCGGATGTCGCCGGCTCGGGTTCCCCGCCGGTCGTCCCGGGTTCCCCGCTGCCGGGCGCCGGGGTGCCGCCGTGGAAGGACCCCAGGGTCATCGGGGGCGATCCCTGGACGGTCGGCCGCCCATGACCGTGGTGGTGCCGGCCGGGGAGCGTCTGGCGGGTGACGGGCGATCCGCGTACCGGAGGAAGGGTTTCGGGGGTGAGAATGGCGGGATGCCGGTGATCCGTGAGCTCGGAGCTCTTCCGTATGCCCGTTTCCTGCGACCGTTCGAGGGGGAGCTGGAGGTCGGCGGCGACTACACCGAGATGCACTTCGAGGGCGGCGACCTGGACCACGAGGACGGTGGGGGCTCGCGGATCGTGGAGAGCGCGCTGACCGGGCTGACCCTGACCGGGGTGAAGCTGGACCGGGCGCGGCTGGACGACGTGTGGATCTCCAAGAGCCGGTGGATCGGCGGGAGCTGGTCGGACGCGAGCCTGTTCAACGTCACGATCCTGGACGGCGCGCTGGCGGGCGTGCAGGCGTATGGCGGGATCTGGCGGAAAGTGGTCGTCGAGGGCTGCAAGGTGGACAGCCTGAACCTGCGGGCGGCGAAGCTGCGGGACGTGGAGTTCCGGGACTGTGAGCTGACCGAGGTCGACTTCGGCGGTGCCGAGCTGAACAACGTGACGTTCCCCGGCTCGGTGCTGCGGCGGGCCCGGTTCAGCAAGGTGACGGTGAAGACGGTGGACTTCCGCGGCGCCCGGGAGCTGGACGTGGTGGAGGGCTGGGACGCGCTGCGGGGGGCTGTGATCAATAGCGGGCAGCTCGCGGAGGCCGCCCCCGCGCTGGCACAGACCCTCGGCATCGTGGTGAAGGACCGCTGACCCGATACCCTCGGCACCGCGAGACGCGTCCGGGAAAGGGTTAACGGGGTCTTGGAGATCGAGGACGAACGTCGCCTGCTGCGGGCGTACGAGCCGGTGGCCCGCTTCACCGAGGGGGAGTTCTTCTTCCCGGTGTCGGTCGACCGGTACGTGAGCCGGGCCAGCCTGTGGCGCTCCCAGCAGGGCGGCAGCCCGGTACAGGAGCGGCCGGCGGCCTCGCTGACCCTGGAGACGCTGCCGGTGGCCGCCCTGGGGTACTCGCTCTCCGGGATCGGGAGCAACGAGAAGCACCTGGGCGTCGCGCACATCCCGCTCCGGGAACGCCCGCACCACCTGCGCCGGTCCAGCCGGCTGGCGTCGGTGGGGCTGACCGCCCGGCTGGTCGACGCGATGAACCGGTTCTCCCTGCTCTTCCGGGGCAGCGTGCCCGGTGGCAGCGCGGCGCACGCGTTCCTGCTGCAGCGTGACCACCTGGAGCCGGGGCGGCCCACCTACTACGGCCGGGTGATCCGGGACGGCTCGTGGATCGTCTGCCAGTACTGGTACTTCTACTGCTTCAACAACTGGCGGTCGGCGTTCGGCGGGGTCAACGAGCACGAGGCCGACTGGGAGCAGGTGACGATCTTCCTGGACGGCACCGGGGTGACCGGAGTGGACGGGCTGCCGCCGCCGCGCTGGGTGGTCTTCTCGGCGCACGACGAGACCGGGGACGACCTGCGCCGCCGCTGGGACGACCCGGACCTGGCCCTGGTCGACGGGCGGCACCCGGTGGTCTTCGTGGGCGCCGGGTCGCACTCCGGGGCGTACCTGCCGGGCGACTACCTGATCACCGTGAAGCCGCCCCGGCTGGGTGGGCTGGTCGCCGCGCTGCGCTGGTCGGCCCGGCTGCTCGCACCCTGGCAGGGCGACCACGGCGGGCTCGGGATCCCGTACGTCGACTACGCGCGCGGGGACGGCCGGGCGGTCGGGCCGGGGCAGGGCGAGGAGTGGCACCCGGTGGTGATCGGCGACGAGACCCCGTGGGTGCGGGACTTCCGCGGGCTCTGGGGGCGGGACACCCGGGACCGGCTCGGGGGCGAGCGTGGTCCGGCGGGCCCCCGGTACGGGCGGGACGGCACTGTACGCCAGCCGTGGGCGGACCCGGTGGGCTGGGCGGGACTGGCGAAGGTGCTGCCCAACCCGGCGGCGGAGCGGGAGTACGCGGAGATCCGCACCCGCCGGGGCAACGAGCGGCTGGCCGCGCTGGACCGGGAGGTCGGCGAGCTCCGGCACGAGCTGGAGGTGGCGGCCGCCGGGCTGCCCGCCGCGTCACCCGAGGTCCGCGCGCTGCTCCCGCGCGAGCAGAAGCTGCTCGGCCTGCGGATGGAACGGACCCGGCTCGCCGACGAGCTGGCCCTCTCCGCGGTGGCCGAGCCGGTCGACCAGCACCCGCACGCCCATCTGCTGCACCGGCGCGTCCCGCTGGAGACGGCGACCGGCCTGCGCGGGCGGGCCCAGTCCTGGTGGGCGGTGATGAGCACCCCGCTGATCCTCTGGGCGGCGGGCACGGTGGTCTCCCCGCTCGGCACCCGTGGCACGGACACCGCGTTCGGCCTGCTGCTGATGCTGCTGACGGTGGAGGGGCTGGTCCGCGGCAAGTTCTGGGCCGTGCTGTTCCGCCTGGTGATCGCCACGGCGATCGTCGGCGCGCTCGCCGTGCTCTGGTTCGACGGCCGCTACGTGGTCACGTTCACCTGCTTCACCGCGGCCATCCTGGTCCTCCTGGTCAACATCCACGAGTCCTGGCGCCGCTGACGCCGGGTCCGTGCCGGAAGCAGGGGCACGCCGGGTGGGTGGTTCGGCGGACTGGATAATCTAGTGACGTGACCCGGGCGGAGCGGCGAACAGGCAGGTGCGGGCGGTGATGACCGGTCCGCAGAGCGGTGATCAGCAGGTCGAGCGGTGGCAACAGCCCGTCGAGATGCGCGAGGAGGCCCTCAAGCGGCTCGCCCTGGCGCTCGGCGCGGGGCACGCGGAGCACGATGCGCTGCACGAGCTGATGACCGATCTCAACCAGTTCCTGATGGTGTACAAATTCGGGCTCGCCGAGATCGAGACGAAGATCAACATCCTGGCCGAGGAGCTGGCGCACCGGGGACGGGGCAACCCGATCGAGCACGTGCGGCCGCGGCTCAAGACGGCGGCGAGCATCGCGGCGAAGGCCCGGCGGACGAACTGCCCGGTCACGCTCGACGACCTGCGGGCGCGGATCCGGGACATCGCCGGCGTGCGGATCGTGTGCAGCTTCGTGTCGGACGTCTACCGGGTCGCCGACATGCTGATCCGCCAGCCGGACGTCAAGCTCGTGCTGACCAAGGACTACATCGCGCAGCCGAAGCCGAACGGGTACCGCAGCCTGCACCTGATCGTGGAGATCCCGGTGTTCATGTCCGACCGGGTGGTGCTCGTGCCGGTGGAGATCCAGCTGCGCACGGTCGCGATGGACTTCTGGGCCAGCCTCGAGCACAAGATCTATTACAAGTACGACCCGGTCGGCGTGCCCACCGCGCTGCGGGACGAGCTGCTCTCCGCGGCCGAGGACGCGGCGAAGCTGGACCGCCGGATGGAGAGCCTGCACCAGGAGATCCACGGCCCCCGGATCTGACCCCGCTCCCCGGATCCGGTCCTGGCGGGCGGGACGGATCCGACGGCTCATGGGATTCACAGGCGTGACATAGCGGGTACCAGGGAGCGCGATCTTCTCTTGAGGACATCGACCACGACCTCAGGGAAGGACGGCCACCATGCCCGTACCGGGAAGCAGGCGCCCGATGTCGCGCCGGGCGTTCGGCACCGCGCTCGCCGGAGTGTTCGGAGTCGCCGTCTTCGCGGGCTGTGGCAGCAGCAGCGACGCGGCGTCGTCCGGGAGCACGACCGGCGGCGACGACTCCGGTGGGCTCTTCGACACCAGCAAGGTGCACGACGTCGAGCTCACCTTCGACACCGACGACTACAGCGAGATGCTGAGCAAGTACCTCGACGGCGGGGACAAGGAGTGGATCGAGACGGCCGTGACCATCGACGGTACGGCGTACCAGAAAGCGGGTCTGAGGTTCAAGGGGAACTCCTCGCTGCGGGGGGTGAGCACGTCGAGTGACCCGAAGGACCTGCCCTGGCTGGTGCGCCTGGACAAGTACGTGGACGGGCAGACGCACGACGGCTACAACGAGTTCGTGATCCGGTCCAGCAACACGTCGACCGCGCTGAACGAGGCGGTGGCGCTGGAGCTGCTCGGGATGGCCGGGCTCGCCACCCAGAAGTCGTTCTCCACCCGGTTCACGGTCAACGGCGGGTCCGCGGTGCTCCGGCTGGCGATCGAGAACCCGGACGACACCTGGGACGCGGAGAACTTCAGCAGTGCCGGGCTGCTCTACAAGGCCGAGGCGAACGGCGACTACAGCTACCGGGGCGACGACGCGTCCAGCTACGACGACGTCTTCGACCAGGAGGCCGGCGACGACGACCTGACGCCGCTGATCGCGTTCCTCAAGTTCATCAACCAGTCGAGCGACACCGACTTCGGTACGGACCTGAAGAAGTACCTGGACGTGGAGGCGTTCGCGACGTATCTCGCCTTCGAGGACATGATCTCGAACTCGGACGACATCGACGGGCCGGGGAACAACTCGTACCTGCGCTACACCACCGACTCCAAGGTCATGACCGTGGTGGCCTGGGACCACAACCTCGCCTTCGGCGGCATGGGCGGTGGCGGCGGTGGCGGGAACAACGCCGGTGGGGGCGGAATGCCGTCCGGTGGCACCCGGCCGTCCGGTGGCGCGATGCCGTCCGGCGCCGCGATGCCGTCCGGTGGCGGGCAGATGCCGCAGAACGGTGGCGGCGGGAAGGGCGGCGGTGGCGGGCCCGGCGGGAAGAGCAACATCCTGGTCACCCGGTTCAAGGCGAACACCACCTTCGCGGCGGCGTACACCAAGGCGGGGACCGATCTGAAGTCCGGCCTCTACACCAGCGGCAAGGCGGCCGCGGTGCTGAAGGCGCGGGCGGCGGTGCTGACCGCACAGGCCAGCGACCTGGTCAGCACCGACACCATCACCTCGGAGACCTCCAAGATCGAGGCGTACTTCTCCTGATTCCTGGGTAGTCGATCATCCATGGAGACCGACCCGAAGTACCCGCCGCTCGACCCGGGGGCGCCGATTCCCGACGACCCCGGGGAACTCTCGCCGGACAGCCCGGACCCGCTGCCACCGGCGCCGATCGAGCCGGTGCCCGAGCCGTCGCCTGATCCGGACGGCGTTCCGGAGCCGGCGTAGCCCGTGTTCCCACACACGGGCTACGCCAGGACCGGTTCTTCGGTACGGGCGGGGGCCTTCTCGGTGCGGAAGCTGAGCTCGGCCATCACCAGGCCGAGCACGGTCAGCGCCACGCCGATCCACGCCGAGCTGAGGTAGCCCCAGCCGGCCGCGATCACGGCGCCACCGATCGCGGCGCCCGCGCTGTTCGCGGTGTTCAGCGACGACTGGTTGACCGCGGCGCCCATCAGCTGGGCGCCCGGCGCCACCGCGATCAGCCGGGCCTGCACGGCCGGGACGATGAAGAGGCTGGCCGCGCCGACCAGGAACGCGCCGAGGAAGAGCCCCACCGGGTGGACCGCGCCCAGGGCGAGCACGGCCAGCGCCACGATGATCCCGAGGTAGCCGAGGCGGACCGCGCGGCGCAGATCGCGGTCGGCGGCGAGCCCGCCGGCGGCGATGCCCACGGTCATGCCGAGGCCGACCGCGGCGAGCACCCACGGCACGCTGCCCGCGGAGAGCCCGGTGACGTGCGTGGTGATCGGCGCGATGTAGCTGTTCACCGCGAAGAACCCGCTGGTGCCGACGGCCACCGCGCCGGCGACCAGCCACACCTGCGGCGAGCGGAACGCGGCCAGCTCGGCCCGGGGCGACCCGCCCGGCGCGGCGGCGACCGGCGGCACGGTGAGCAGCACCGCGATCAGGCTGAGCGCGAACATCGCGGCCACCCCCAGATAGGCGGCCCGCCATCCCGCGGACTGCCCGAGCAGCGTGATCAGCGGGACGCCCACCAGGTTCGCCGCGGTCAGGCCGCCGATCACGATGGAGACGCCCCGGCCCTGGTTGCCGGGGCCGAGGATGTTCGCCGCGAGAATGCCGGCCGCACCGAAGTACGCGCCGTGCGCCAGCCCGGAGACGAAGCGCCCGGCGAGCACGAAACCGAAGCTCGGCGCGAGCGCGGAGGCCACGGTGCCGATCACGAAGAGCCCGAGCAGGCCGAGCACCAGGCGGCGGCGCGGCACCCGGGCGGTCAGCGCGGCGATGGTGGGCGCGCCGACGACGACGCCGAGCGCGTACATGGTGATCACCCAGCCCGCGGTGGCGACGGCGCCGGAGACGGAGTGGGCGTACTGGTCCGGCAGCAGGTCACGGGCGATGTCGGGCAGCAGGCCCATGGCGACGAACTCGGTCAGTCCGAGCCCGAAACCGCCCAGCGAGAGGGCGAGCAGGGCCGCCCAGCGGCGGCCGGCGGTGAGGGTGTCCACGTACGCAAACTCTAGAACGTTCTAGTGCGCGTGGAGATAGAACGTTCTAGTAATCACACAGTACGATCGCGCGTATGCAGACACCCGACCGGCGTATTACCCTCGCCGACGTCGCCGCCGAGGCCGGTGTCTCCACGGCGCTCGTGTCGATCGTGATGCGCGGTGCGCCCGGCGCGGGGGCCGCCACCCGGGAGCGGGTGCTGGAGATCGCCCAGCGCCTCGGCTACCAGCCGGACAGCCGGGCCCGCCTGCTGCGCAGTGGTCGCAGCCGCCTGCTCGGGGTGGTCTTCGACGTACGCCACCCGTTCCACGTCGACGTGCTCACCGGTCTCTACGACGCCGCCGACAAGGCCGGCTACCAGCTCACCCTGAGCGCCGAGACGCCCCGCCGCGCCGACCGGGCCGCCGTGGACGACCTGCTGCAGGACCGCTGCGAGGCGCTGATCCTGCTCACCCCGAGCCTGCGTACGGCGGACCTGGCCGCGCTCGCCGCCCGGCTCCCGGTGGTGGCGATGATGCGGGCGGTCCGGCAGCGCGACGTCGACGTGGTGCAGACCGACGACCGGCGTGGCGCCCGGCAGGCCGTCGACCACCTGGTCGGTCTCGGTCACCGGCGGATCGCGCACGTCGACGGCGGCACCCAGCACGGCGCGGCCGAACGGCGCACCGGATACGAGGAGGCGATGCGTGACCACGGCCTCGGCGGGCTGATCCGGATCGTGCCGGGCGGCTCCGGCGAGGAGGACGGCGCCCGGGCGGCCGCCGGGCTGCTCGCCGACCCGCCCACCGCGGTGACCACCTTCAACGACCTCGCCGCGACCGGCCTGCTGGACGTGCTCCGCCGGCACGGCCTGGACGCGCCGCGCGACATCAGCGTGGTCGGCTACGACGACAGCAGCTTCAGCCGCCTCGCGCACGTCGACCTGACCACGGTCGCCCAGGACATCGAGGAGATGGCGACCCGCGCGGTGGGCCGGGCCATCGACCGGATCGAGACCGTCCCGGTGGCCCGGCGCGAGGTGGTGATCGCACCGCGGCTCGTGGTCCGTGGCACCACCGGTCCGCTCCCCATCCGGTCCTGAACCGGGTAAACGTCCGACCGGGCCGGGCCGGGCCACGTAGTTTCGCATCATGCGTGCCTTCTCGCCGGGCCGGCGGTCGATGCTGATCGTCGCCCTGGTCGTCCTGCTGGGCGCGCTGGGCACCGGTCTGGCCTCGGCCGCGCTGCACTCCTCCGCGGAGAGCTGGAGCAGGCGCGCCTTCGCCCAGAAACAGGACGTGATCGCCAAGATCGTGATGGCCGAGCTCTTCCAGTACGCCGTCGCCCTCACCGACCTCGCCGCCTCGCTGAGCGCGCAACCGGAGGTCACCGCGTCCGCGTTCGCGACCATCACCGCCCCGGTCGACAGCCTGCGGCTGCCGGGCGCCACCGCGGTCGGGTACGTCGTACCGGCCGCGCCCGGGGACGTGCCGGCGACGCAGGCCGAGTGGCGGCGGCGGGGGAGCGGCGACCTCGCGCTGACCCTCGCCTCCGCCGATCCCGGCGACCACTACTTCCCGGTGCTGGGCCGGAGCCTGGACGGCGGCCCGAACCCGCTCGGCACCGACCTGAGCGCGACTCCGGAGATCGTCCAGGTGCTGCGGGACACCCGGCTCGGCAACGACGTCGAGGCGAGCCCCGCGTACCGGGCGGTGGACGGGGGCGAACTGGGCTTCGTGATGGCCTGCCCGGTCTTCGACCAGGCGAGCCGCTTCCTCGGGTGGGTCACCGTGACCTACCGGGGGCGGGACTTCCTCGGGCCCGCGATCGGCGTGATCGCCGGTGACCAGGTCGGCGTCGTGTTCGCCGACACCTCCTCCGGCACCCCGGTCACGCTCGCGACCTGGCCCTCACCCGCCCGGGGCGACCCGGGCCAGCGGCTCCGGCGGATCGGGCTGCCGGTCGATCAACCACGCTGGCTGCTCACCGTACGGCCCACGGTGCGGCTGCTCCCGGCCACCGAGCGCTGGCTGGCGCGCGGGGCGGCGGCGATCGGCAGCGTGCTCACCGTGCTGCTGGCCACCCTCACCGCCACCGTCGTCACCTCCCGGGACCGCGCGCTGCGCCGGGTCGGCGACGCGACCGCCGAGCTGCGGCGGGACATCGCGCGGCGGGAGGCCGTCGAACAGCAGTTGCGCGTACGCGAGGAGGAGCTCGTCGGTTTCGCCGGAGTGGTCGCCCACGACCTGCGGAACCCGCTCTCCAACGTGATCGGCTACGCCGAGCTGATCCACGTCGCCGACCAGGGCGCGCTCTCCGAGAAGCAGCGCGGCTACCTGACCCGGGTCCGGGGCAGCGCCGCGCTGATGCAGCGCCTCATCGACGACCTGCTCGCCTACGCCACCGCGGACAACGCCACGCTGCGGCTCACCGAGATCGACCTGGACGAGGTGGTGACGGGCATCCTCGCCGAACGCGAGGGCGCCGCCGCGACGGCCGAGCGGTCCGCGCTGCCCACCGTGGTCGGCGACCCCACCCTGATCCGCCAGGTGCTGGACAACCTGATCGGCAACGCGATCAAGTACACCCCGCCGGAGCGGTCCGCCGAGATCCGGATCGGTGCGGCCGACACCGGTGCGGGCTACCGCATCGAGGTCGCCGACCGGGGCATCGGTATCCCGGAGAAGCAGCGCGCCGAGGTGTTCAACGCGTTCACCCGGGCCGAGGGCAGCGAGCGCTATCCGGGCACCGGCCTCGGCCTGGCGATCGTCCAGCGGATCGTGGACCGGCACGGCGGCGAGGTGGGTGTCGGCGCGAATCCCGGCGGCGGCAGCCTGTTCTGGTTCACCCTGCCCAAGCCCACGTCTGGTGAGATGGGCGGATGAGCCCGACGAGATCGCTGACCATGATGGCCGTGCACGCCCACCCCGACGACGAGGTGACCAGCACCGGCGGGGTGCTCGCCCGGTACGCCGCCGAGGGTGTCACCACCGTGGTGGTGACCTGCACCGACGGCCGCTGCGGGGACGGGCCGAACGGCGTCAAGCCCGGCGAGCCGGGGCACGACCCGGAGGCCGTGGTCGCCACCCGCCGCCGGGAGCTGGAGGCGAGCTGCGCCGCGCTCAAGGTCGCGCACCTGGAGATCCTCGGGTACCACGACTCCGGGATGATGGGCTGGGACACCAACGGCGCGCCCGGCTCGTTCTGGTCCACGCCGGTCGACGAGGCCGCCGCGCGTCTGGCCGCCCTGATCAGGAAGTACCGGCCCGACGTCGTGGTCACGTACGACCCCAACGGCGGGTACGGCCACCCCGACCACATCCAGGTCCACCGGATCTCGATGGCCGCCGTCGCGCTCGCGGAGAGCCCGGCCCGGGTCTACTGGAGCACCATCGCGCGCTCGGCGATGACCACGGTGGCCGAGCGGATGCGGGAGATGGGGATCGGCGCCGACGGACCGGATCCCGCGGAGGGCGAGCCGATGGGCTGGCCGGACGAGGAGATCACCACCCAGGTCGACGTCGCCGAGGTGCTGGACCAGAAGTTCGACGCGCTCTCCGCGCACGCCAGCCAGGGCGACGGCGCGTTCTTCCTGAGCCTGGGCCGGGAGACGTTCGGGAGGGTGATGGGCGTGGAGTCCTTCATCCGGGTCGGCGACGCGTCCGTACGGGAAGACGATCTGTTCGCGGGGCTGCGCTGAACTCGTTCCGGCGGGAGTGGCCCAGATTATATTTACGAACGGTCGGTCGTTTTGTAGCGTCGGGGCATGACCCAGGACGGCCGGCTGATCCGCGGCGAGCGCACCCGCGCCGCCGTGCTCGACCAGGCGCTGCTGCTGGCGACGGTCTCCGGGCTCGACGGGCTGTCGCTGAGCCAGGTCGCCGACGCGCTCGGCGTGAGCAAATCCGGTCTCTTCGCGCACTGGCGTTCCAAGGAGGCGCTGCAGCTCGCGGTGATCGGGCACGCCCGCGAGCAGTGGACCGCCCGGGTGGTGCGGCCCGCGCTGGAGAGTCCTCCGGGCGTACGCAGGCTGTGGGCTCTTCATGATCATCGACTGGGCTTCTACGAGTCGCGGGTGCTGCCCGGCGGCTGTTTCTTCGCGAACGCGCACTTCGAGTTCAACGCCCGCCCCGGCGTGCTCCGGGACCGGCTCGCCACCGAGCAGCACGACTGGATGGCGTTCCTGATCCGGGTCGCGACCGAGGCGGTGACCGTCGGCGACCTGCGTCCGGGCACCGATCCGGGCGAGCTCGCCTACGTGACCGAGTCGCTCGGCGTCTGTGCGGTGATGCAGGCCCCGCTGCTCGGCGACGCGCTCACTTTCGGGCACGCGCGCCGGGCTCTCCTGGACCACCTCCGTCCGCTGACGACCACTTCCTTCTCGGAGCTGCCGACATGACCTCTTATGGCGACATAGTGCACATGCCGGTGCATTTCGATGACCTGGACGCGCAGGGGATCCTGCACAACGCCCGGTACGCGGTGCTGGTGGAACGGGCCACCGCGCTGTGGTGGACCGAGCGCGGCGTGTCGTTCTCGGGCGGCCGCCCCACGACGCCGGACGCGTTCAACGTGGTCCGGGAGTACGCGATCACCTTCCACACCCCGGTTCGGGGCACGGGTGACGTCGCCGTCCACTTCTGGCTGGACAAGCTGGGGTCGAGCAGCGCCGCGTACGGCTTCCGGGTGACGTCGCTGGACGGCGCGACGCTCTTCGCCGAGGGTCGCCGGGTGAACATCCGGGTGAACGCGGTGACCATGCGCCCGGAGCCGTGGACCGACCACGGCCGGGGCATCGCGTCCGTTCTGGTGCGTGCCGCGTGATTACCTGTGGTGCTGATGTGCATTCGCTGTGTAGCGGGTAATGCTGGGGTACCGGTGGCGCGGCGCTTGAGCTTGGCGGCCAGACGCCGTCGCCGCCGGCCCCCTCCCGTCGATGGTCGTGGTTGATCATTGACGGGTGTTCTCACTGGGGAAGCCGCCGCTGTTCGCCGTACTCGAAGACGCCCGCAACGTGCTGATCGCCGGGGCGGGAGGGGGCTTCGACGTCTACGCCGGGCTGCCGCTCGCGTTCGCGCTGCAGGCCGGCGGTGCCACCGTGCATCTCGCCAGCCTCTCCTTCTCGGAGCTGGAGCTGGTCGACCGGGAATCCTGGGTGGCGGATCACGTCGTCGCGGTGACGCCCGCCTCGACCAGCCCGGACTGGTACTTCCCGGAGGGGGTGCTGGCGCGCTGGCTGGCCGCCCACGACCTGCCGTCGACCGTGTACGCGTTCCCGCCGCTCGGTGTCGAGCCGCTTCGGGAGGCGTACCGATACCTGGTGGAGAAGCTGGACCTGGACGCGATCGTGCTGGTCGACGGAGGGACCGACATCCTGCTGCGCGGTGATGAGAACTCGCTCGGCACGCCGGTCGAGGACGTCACCAGTCTCGGTGCGGTGGCCGGGATCGACCTGCCGGTGAAGCTGGTGGCCTCGCTCGGGTTCGGGATCGACGCGTACCACGGGGTCAGCCACGTGCACGTGCTGGAGAACATCGCGGCGCTGGACCGGGAGGGTGCGTACTACGGCGCGCTCTCGATCCCGGGGGAGAGCCGGGAGGCGCGACTGTACCGGGACGCGGTCGCCGACGCCCAGGCCGCCACCGAGCAGCGGCCGAGCATCGTCAACGGGCAGATCGCGGCGGCGCTCGGCGGGGCGTTCGGGGACGTCCGGTTCACCAGGCGGACCAGCGGCAGCCCGCTCTTCGTGAACCCGCTGATGGCGATCTACTTCACCGTCGGGCTGGACGCGCTGGCCGCCCGGTGCCTCTACCTGGACCGGATCGAGAACACGTACGGGCGGCAGCAGGTGATCACCCGGATCGGCGCCTTCCGCGACGAACTGACGTCGACCCGGATCCCACGGGCCTATCCCCACTAGGAGAGCAGCGTGTCGATCTGGTTGATGGCCAGCGTGGAGCCCTCGACGATGCCCATCTCCAGGACCTTCTTCAGCGCGTCGGCCGACTCGTACACGCCCGTGTACGTGGCCCGCGTGCCGCCCTCGTACCCGGTGAAGGTGTAGACGTTGCGGGAGACCGGCATGGCCGGGTTCGGCGTGAAGTCGAGGTCGGCGAAACCGTCCTCGAAGGTGAGGCTGTTCGGCTCGTCGACGGCGGTGACCAGCCAGTATCCGGCGTGCCGGTCGCCGGTCGGCCCGGTCATGTAGTAGGTCACCCGGCCGCCGGGCGTGAGGTCGTGGTCGACCACCGTCGCCGGGTAGGTCGGCGGGCCCCACACCTTCTCCAGCTGGCGCGGGTCGGCGTAGATCTGCCAGACCCGCTCCACCGGGGCGGCGAACTGTGCGGTGATGGTGAGTGTCAGGTTGTCGAGGTCGTGGTGGACGTCGGTCACGGGCATGGTCATTCCTCCGGAGAAAGGTCGGCTTCGAGGAGCGCGTCGATACGGGTGATGCGGCCGCGCCAGATCTGCTCCAGGCCGGCGAGCATGGCCGTCACCGACCGCACCGCCTCCACGTCGCCGCTGGCCAGCTGCTCGCGGCCGCTGCGCCGTTTGGTGAGCAGACCGGCCCGCTCCAGCACGGCGACGTGTTTCTGTACGGCCGCGAAGCTCATCTCGTAGTTCGCCGCGAGCGCGGAGACCGAGTGCTCGCCGGCGAGCACCCGGCGCAGGATGTCCCGCCGGGTGCGGTCGGCGAGCGCGTGGAACAGGGCGTCCACGCGCTCGGCGTCCTCCTCGTTCACCCTCCCAACATACAACCAATCAGTTGTACGTTGTCAACCGGTGACCCCTCGCGGTAAACGATGATCGACCGCCGCTCCGAGGCCCGCGCCGTTCCGCCAGGCCTTCCGGGTGGTTCTCGTGCCGCCGGCCGGGGTGCGCGCGGACTTCGTGAATCGTCAGCCGAATCATGGGGTCGCCCGGGGTGAGGATCGGGGTAAATTGGGATTTAGACGCCTATGAGCGGGTGGGTTCCGGCAGCGGGATCGGAACCGGTCCCCGGGCGGATCCGCAGGGGAGGCCATGGACCAGCCCGGTGCACCCGCCGCTCAGGCCGGCACGCTCGCGGCCGGTCACGACGCGGCCGAACGGGTTCCGGCCGGGCAGTCCGCCGACAGCCGGGCCGACGGGCGGGCCGGTGGCGCGGGCGGGAGCCTGGCGCCCGGGTCGGACGCCGTACTGGCGCTGATGTCGGAGGCCTATGTCGCGGTCGGGGCCGGGGGAGAGGTCGTCGGGTGGAATCCGGCGGCGCGGAAGACCTTCGGGTGGGCACGGGAGCAGGTGATCGGGCGGGACGTCTTCGGGCTGATCGCGCCGGAGCGGTTCCGGGCCGCCTACCGGGCCAGCCTGCGGCGGCTGGGCAACGGGGACGCGGGTGGGGCGCTCGGGCGGCGGATGCAGCTCACCGCCCTGCACCGGGACGGGTTCGAGCTGCCGGTCGAGCTCATGCTGACGGCCACCGGGACCGGAACCGATCAGGTCGTGCACGCGCTCGCCCACGATGTGACGGCGGCGCTGCGCAGTGGGCGGTTCACCATGGTCGAGGCGGCGATCTCCGGTGGCCTGGCCGGGGCGCCGTCGAGTGCCGACGCGGCCACCCGGGTGGTGGAGGCCCTCGGGCTGCGGATGGGGTGGCCGGTCGCGGAGCTCTGGCTCCACGACGAGCACCGGGGGATCCTCACCTGCGCGGCCCGGCACAACCGGTCGGGCCGGGATCTGACCGGGTTCGCCATCGAGGAGAGCGCGCCGGGGACCGGGCTGCCGGGCGTCGTGTACCACGAGGCCCGGGCGGTCTGGGTGCCCGATCTCGCCGCGGACGGGGTGTCACCGGTCAGCCGGGCGGGGGCGCGGGCCGGGTTGCGGGTGGCGGTGGGTGTCCCGATCTGTTCCGGGGACCGGGTGCTGGGGGCGCTCTGCGTCTACGGCGACCGGGCCGAGGATCCCGAGGACACCCTGATCGACCTGCTGACCGGGGTGGCCGACCGGGTGGGGCAGTACCTGGAGCGGCGGCACTCCGAGGAGCTGGCGATCGACCTCGCCCGTACCAAGGACGAGTTCCTGGCCCTGGTCACCCACGAACTGCGCAATCCACTCGCGGTGATCGTCGGCGCGATCACGCTGCTCGACGAGGAGCTGGCCGAGCTGAGCCTCGACGAACTCCGCGACCAGCTGCGGATCATCAGCGGCTGCACGGACCGGCTGAACATCCTGGTCAACGACCTGCTCGACCTGGCCAGCCTGGAGTCGGGCAACCTCGACATCAAGACCGAGACGGTGGACCTCTGCGCGGTGCTGGCGGAGAGCATCGTGACCGCGAACGTGACCGCGGGTGCGAAGGATCTGACGGTACGCGCCGTCCTGCCCCCGCAGCTGATGCTGAGCGGCGACCCGGACCGGCTCCGCCAGGTCGCGGACAACCTGCTGTCGAACGCGGTCAAGTACACGCCGCCGGGCGGCACGGTGACGGTGACCGCGGCACTGGACCGGGCCGACCCGGGGTGGCTGACCTGGACGGTGGCGGACACCGGCATCGGGATCCCGGTGGAGGAGCGGCCCCGGTTGTTCCGCCGCTTCTACCGGGCGTCGACCGCGGTGACGGCCCGCATCCCGGGTACCGGGCTGGGCCTGGTCATCACCCGTACGATCATCGAACGCCACCACGGCACGATCACCATCGCGGACGGGACCGGGCCGGGCACGACGTTCGCCATCCGGCTGCCGCGCGGCGCGGCGGCCGCCGGGATGTACCCGGTCGGGCGGGCCCCCGCCGCCCGTACCGGTGTCCCGCGCACCGTCTCCGGCGCGATCCGCGGATCCTGAGGGATGTCGCCGTCAGCGCCAGGCGGAGGTGAAGAGGGCGAGGACGTCCCGCCGGGCGACGGTGCCCAGGCCGGCCAGCAGCCAGTCGGCCACCGAGGGGCCGGACCAGCCGAACGCCAGGGCGCGGGACCGACGGAAGACCGCGACGCTGTCGCCCTCGTAGCTCCACGGGCGGAGGGTGGCGTACGGCCCCAGCGCGGTGAACATGGCGGCGGCCGACTCGCGGTCCCCGGCGAGCGAGAACGCCATGGCGAAGGTGTTCATCACCTGGACCCATCCGGGTTCGCGGCGGAAGTCCGGGTGCAGGACGGAGGCGTGGGCCGCCTCGGTGACGGCGTCCCGGACGTACGGTGAACTCATGAAGTTGCGGCCGCCCTCCGGGTACTGCTCCAGGTAGGCGTCGGCGACCAGGACGGCGTTCGGGGATCCGGGCGGCGCGCCGGCCATCGCCTCGCGGCTGAACGCGTGCACCAGATCCCACCGGCCGCCCCACTTGGGGCAGAGCTGCTGCAGCATGGTGCTCTGGGCGGGGAGATGGTTCGGGTCGACGGCCGCGAGGCGTTCGTAGCGGCCGCGGGCCACCGGCAGGCCCATCTGGAGGCCCCGGGCCGTGGTCAGCGTCGCGGTGAGTATCGCCGGGTCGTCCGGTGTGTGGCCGAGGCCGGTGGCCAGGACCTCCTCCGCGCGGTGCAGCTCGGCGTGGAAGCGACGGAACCGGCGGCGGCTCACCTGCCGGGCCTGTGCACTGGTACGGATCCGCCAGGCGGTCCCGATCCGGTGGAAGCCGAGCATGGCGGCGGCGGTGGGGTCGGACGGGTCGGCGGCGAGTACGCCGTCCAGCACGCGGTCGGCCCGTGCGGTGTTCTGGGCGGTGATCATCAGCGTGGTGCGGGCGGCGGGCGCGGCGCCGTCGAGGAGGGTGCGGGCCGTGGGCCAGTCGCCGCTCTTCAGGGCCGTGCGCAGGGCGGCCGTCTCCGGGTATGCGGCGCCGGGATCCGTGCGTACCCGGAAGCGATTCTCCACCGCGACACCATAGACGATCGTGATTCGGAAGATGATCTTAATTCGGGAGGGCGAGGCGCGATCGCCGGGTCACGTGAGGAAATCGGTCACCAGGGCGTGGAAGAGGGACGGCTGCTCGGTCCAGGGGCGGTGGCCGGATTCGGTCATGATCTCCAGGCGGGCGCACGGGTAGGTGGCCGCCACCAGGCGGGCCGGAGCGGTGCCGATCAGGCCGTCCGAGGCGCCCGCGATCACCAGGACCGGGATCGGGACCGCGGCCAGCCGGGCGAGGCGGGCCGGCTCGGTCGCGGCGGTGGCGGAACCGGCGTAGAACGCGTCGCGCAGCCACGGGAGCGCCGAGGCGTGGCCGGGTACGTACTCGGCGCGGCGCTCCCGCGACCAGGTGTGCCAGGAGAACGGCTGCATCCGGGCCTGCGCGAGTGGACCGTCGGTGCCGGTGGTGGCCGCGGCGTACCAGGGCTCGTGACGGCGGGCGGCGCGGAGGGCGGCGAGCTCGGCGGGGTCGGGTTCGCGGCGGGCCCGGCCGACCGGGGTCACCAGGACCATCCGGCGTACGCGGTGCGGCTCGCGGGCGGCGTACTCCTGCGCGGTCAGCGTCCCGGCGGAGTGCGCGAGCAGGTCGACCGTCTCCAGGCCCAGGTGACGGCGGAGGGCCCCGACGTCGCGCGCCTGCTCCACGAAGGAGACCGTCGCGGGATCGGCGGGCACCTCGGATCGCCCGGCGGCGCGAGCATCGGCGCGGATCAGCCGGCGCGTGGCGGCCAGACCTCCGAGGTCCCGCACATACCGTACGTCGGTGCCGGGCCCTCCGGGCAGCACGAGCAGCGGGGTGCCGTCGCCGGCCTCGTCGTAGTGCAGGCGCAGCCCGTCGTGCGACGCGTAGAACGGCATCTCAGGAGAGCTCCCTGGTCAGGCGGCGCTCCCGGCGTCCCCCGGAGACCTTGACGTCCTCGGTCGGCAGCCAGCCGGAGCGCTCGTAGACGCGGACGGCGCGGTGGTTGTCCGCGATCACCCAGAGGTCGAGGCCGGTGCACCCGGCGGCTCGGGCGTGGTCGTCGACGTGGGTCAGCAGGGCCGCGCTGACGCCGGTGCTCCACGCGGGCGGGTCGACCGCGAGGTAGACCAGTTCGAGCCGCCCGGCCGGGTCTCCCACCAGCACGGTGAAGCCGACCGTGGTCTCCTCCCGGAGCGCCAGGTGCAGCGTGCCGCCCTCGGCCAGGCGGCGCTGGATGCCGGGCAGCTTCGCCGCGGGGTCCGCCGGCCCGGCGAGGTCGTCGCGGACGGCCGTGGCCCGGGCCCAGATGCCGGCCGCGGCCAGGACGGCTGCGGCGCTCCGGTCGCCGATGATCCGGATGTGGTCACTCGTCACCCGGACATTGTCCGGATCCGGTCCGAGGGCAGCAGGGCCGCATCGTCCGGATCGCTCCGAGGGCACCAGGGCGGCATCGTCCGGATCCGGCTCGGGGGATCCGGGGCGGTGGCCGGTCGGGCGGACTTTCGGGCTCGGCGGCGGTTGTTCGGGTTCGGGGGATAGGAGAGCATTCCTGCTCACGTCGATCGCAGGTCAGGAGCAGACATGCCGCACCCGAAGTACGCCGGTCGCCCGCACCTGCGGGTGGCGGGGGTGGCCGCGCTCGTCTTCATCGGCGCCGGGTCGCTGCTCCTGAGCAGAACGGTGGAGGGAACCGCCGGCACGGTGGTGTACTCCCTGCTCCCGATCGCGTGGCTGACCATCTGCGTGAGCCTCGCCAGCCTCTCCCTGGCCGCCGCCCGCCGCTGACCGAAACCCGCCGGCCGCCCCTGACCGTCCGCCGCTGACGGCCCGCCGCTGACCGTTCGCGGCCGCCCGGAACGGCCGCGATCACCGCGAGTGGTCCCGGCCGTAGCGCGGTTCTGGCTGGTGCGCAGGGGTGCCCCTGCGCACCAGCCGCTCTGCGGGGGTGGGGTGCCGGGTCATCGGGGTGTGGTGGACGTGACGGTCAGCTCCACCCGGCGGTTCATGGCCCGGTGGGCCGGGGTGTCGTTCGGGGCCACCGGGTGGGCCTCGCCGTAACCGACCACGGTCAGCCGGTCCGCGGCGACGTCCTGGTCGCGCAGGGCCGTACGGACCGCGTCGGCGCGGGCCCGGCTCATGTACAGGTTGGTGGCCCGGGAGCCGCTGGAGTCGGTGTGCCCGGCGATGCGGATGGCGGCGCTCGGGTTCGCCTCCAGGAGCGCGGCGACCCGGCGCAGCGCCGCCCGGGACTCGCCGGTGAGGGTGGCGCTGCCGGTGCGGAAGGTGAGCGCCGGGATCTCGTCGATCTGCGGCTGCAGCGCGGCGACGGTGACCCGGTCGTCGACGGTGAGGCCGCTGGTGCGGACGGCGCGGGCCAGGGTGGTGCGGGCGGTCTCGGCGGGAGCGACGCCGGTCAGGGTCACGGCGCCCCCGGCGAGGCGTACCGAGAGACCGGTGGCCTCGCGCGGAACGGCCCGCAGCAGCGCCGGGAGGGCGGTGAGGGCCGGGTCGCCGGCGACCGTGTCCGCGACGGTGATCCGGTCGTCGACCGAGTCGGGGCCGAAGACCGTGGTCACGGCGTCGTGCAGGGCGGACCGGATCGCCGTGGTCGGTACCGATCCGGTGAGGGCGGCGGTGCCGGCGGTGGCGGAGACCAGCACGGTGGGCGGGGAGAGCACCGGGGCCACGGCGACGACCCGGGTACGCACCACGCGGACCCCGTCGACGGCGCCGACGACCTCGCGGGCCCGGGCGGCGTCGGCGTCCGAGGCGGTGACGACCAGGGCGTCCCGGCCGCGGAAGGAGAGGCGGGAGACCGGCTGGGCGGCGGCGGTCAGGGCCTCGGCGGAGCGCTGGGTCAGGTCGGCCTCGACGCGGTGCCGGACCGGGACCAGCTGGGCGGCGAGGACGGCGGCCAGGCCGAGCACGGCGATCAGCGCGACGATCCAGCGGCGGCGCTTCTCGGCGGGGGTCCGCGGCGCGGCGGTGACCCGGGGAGCGACGGCGATCATCGGGCGACCTCGGCGTCCCGGGCGGCGGCCGGCGCGGCGGCTTCAGTGGCCGGCGCGGCGGCTTCAGTGGACGGCGGTGCGGTGGGCGACGGCTTGGTGGGCTTCGTGGTGGGCGGGACCGCGGGGGACGGCGTGGGGGTGGACGTGTCGCGGCCGGCGATCAGGCGTTCGGTCAGCTCTAGGAAGGCGGCCTCCTCGCCGTCGGCGAGCAGTTGGGCCTGGCGGCTCCAGGTGACCAGGCTGGGCGCGAAGCTGAGTCCCGCGGCACGGATCGCGGCGCGCTTGGCGTCGTCGGTGGATTCGGCGAGCTGGGCGAAGGTATGAATTCCGGCGGAACGGAGCGCCGAGGCCATTTTCGGGCCGATCCCCTCGATTCTCTCCAACTCGTCGGGCTTTGCCGGGGTCTCCGCGGAAGGGGTCTCGGTGACAGTTTCCAGAACGGGCTTCGAACGGCGTACGGAAAGACGGCCGACGATCACACCGAGTGCGAACGAAAGCAGGACGATAACGAGTGACTGGCCGATGAACCAGGCCACGATGACCTCCGGAAACGGGCGCGCGGACGCGTGAAGTGTCGGGGAACCGCACAGTGCTGCCTGCATGCGAAAGGGTGTGCGGTGACGGTTTCCCGCGTCCGGGACGCCGCGAAGTACCGGGCCATCCTATATGGCCTCTCGCGTCATCCAAAATTAGGTTAATCAGTTACCGGGAAGCAAGGAATTGATTACCCGGCGCAGTCGATCGTCGATTTGGCCGTCATTCGCGGAAACGAGCGGATCGAGTCCGGCGGCGGTCAGAATGGCGAGTCCGAGTGCGGTGGCGAGGACGAACTGGGCGTCCAGGACGGCGGACTCGTCGCCGGGGGAGCGGCCGGCGGCGGCGGCGATCTTCTCGGCGAACGAGCGCAGGATGCCGAGGCGGAGCTCGTCGATCCGTTCGTCGCCGGAGGTGCGCAGCAGCATCAGCAGACGGCTCGGGTAGTGCCGGTTCTGCGTGTCGGTGAGCTGGCGGGTGATCAGCCGGGAGATGTCGTCGAGCGTCGGGTCGTCCCGGACGGCCTGTTCCAGGTCGTCGGCGGTGCCGGCCAGGCAGGCCCGGAACAGGCCCTCCTTGGAGCCGTAGTAGCGGCTGATCAGCGCCACGTTGACCCCGGCGTCGGAGGCGATGTCGCGAATGTAGGTGTTCGCGTACCCGTCGACGGCGAAACGGCGGCGTGCGGCTTCGAGCAGCAGGCCCCTGGTGGCGGCGGCGTCACGGCGTCGTGGAGTCATGCCGTCACAGGGTAGTGGGCGCTGGTGTGACGTAATCCCCGGTTGACTTGATCGTGGGAAGCTTCATACTGAGCGAAGTAATCCAGGAATTACATCTAGCACTGGGGAATCCATGACGGACAATCGGCCACGCGTCCACGCCAACCTGCTGGTGCTCTACCTGTCACTGGGCGGCCTGGCCTTCGCGGTGCTCCAGTCGCTGGTCGCGCCGGCGCTCTCCACGATCGCCCGGGACCTCGAGGTCTCCAGCAGCGACGGGAGCTGGGTGATCACGGCGTACCTGCTGTCGGCGTCGGTGCTCACCCCGATCCTGGGACGGCTCGGCGACATGGCCGGCAAGCGCCGGGTGCTGATCGGGGTGCTGGTCCTGCTCGCCGCCGGCACGCTCGGCGCCGCGCTCGCCCCCAACCTCGCCCTGCTGATCGCCGCCCGGGTCTTCCAGGGCGCCGGTGGCGCGATCCTGCCGCTGTCGATCGGCATCGTCCGCGACGAGCTGCCCCGCGAGCGGGTCGGCGTGGTGATCGGCCTGCTCTCCGCGATCTTCGGGATCGGCGCGGGCGTCGGCATCGTGGCGGCCGGCCCGATCGTCGAGCACCTCTCCTGGCACTGGCTCTTCTGGCTGCCGCTGGCCCTGGTGGCGATCGCCCTGCTCGGCGCGATCTTCGGGATGCCGGAGTCCCCGGTACGCACCCCGGGCCGCCTCGACCTGGCCGGCACCGCGCTGCTCTCGATCTCCCTGGTCGCACTCCTGCTGGCGGTCAGCAGGGGCCAGTCCTGGGGCTGGGGCGCGGGCAGCACGATCGGCCTGCTGGTGCTCGGCGCGGTTGCGATGGTGGTCTTCGTGCTGGTCGAGCTCCGGGTCGCCGAGCCGCTGATCGACATGCGGCTGATGCGGATCCGCGCGGTCTGGGCCACCGACCTGGTCGCGCTGATCCTCGGCTTCGCCATGTTCGGCACGTTCCTGCTGGTCCCGACGCTGCTCCAGCTGCCCGCGCTGACCGGGTACGGCTTCGGCAAGTCGGTCTCCCAGTCCGGCCTCTTCCTGCTGCCGACCGTGATCATGATGGTCTTCACCGGCCCGGTCGCCGGCATCCTGTCCCGCCGGTTCGGCCCGAAGCTGCCGATGTTCCTCGGCGCCGTGCTGGTGGTGGCCGCGTTCGCGCTGCCGACCGTCGCGCACGGGGAGATCTGGCAGATCCTCGCCTCCGGCCTGCTCACCGGCTCGGGCATCGGGTTCGCCTTCGCGGCGATGTCCAACGCGATCATCGAGGCCGTACCGGTGACCCAGACCGGCGAGGCGACCAGTGTGAACACCATCGCGCGGACCATCGGCAGCAGCATCGGCACCGCCGTGGTCGCCGCGGTGATCACGTCGAACACCACGGCACAGGGGCTGCCGACCGACGATGCGTTCACCTATGGTTTCGGAGCGTGCGCCGGGGTGGCCGTCCTCGCGGTGATCGCCGCGCTCCTCCTCCCGTCCGCGCATCGACGCCATGAGCAGGCGATCGCCGACGGCGTCGAGGACCTGCCGCCGGAGCCGGCGGAGATCCACCTGCCGCACCCGGGCCACGCGGCGGAACCGCACGCGGGGAACGGGACGCACGCGCCGCACCTGCAGCACGCGGCCGACAAGCCGCGGGGCTGAGACCGCGTCGCGGCACGGGGGAGCGGGATGACCGCCACGGCGGAGCACGCAGAGCCGGAGCAGGCGGGGCCGGAGCAGGCGGGGCCGGAGCAGGCGGGGCCGGAGCCTGCAGACCAAAAATCGATAAAAGACGAAAAATCGGTTTCTGGTACGGTTCGGCGCTGGCTGCGCGTCGGCGTCGCCGTCGGGGCGCTCGCCGTGGTGGTGGTCCTCCTGCGCGGTCGCCTGCCCGACCCGGCGAGCGTGTTCGCCGTGGTCCGGCAGGCGGACCCGCGCTGGGTGGCGGCCGCGCTGCTGGCCCAGTTCCTGGCGCAGGCCGCCTTCGCCCGGCAGCAGAGCGTGCTGCTCGCCGCGTTCGGGGTGCGGATCCCGGCGGGGGAGATGGTCGCGATCACGCTGAGCCGGTCGGCGATGAGCATGGTGCTGCCGGCCGGTTCGGCGGCGTCGGCGGCCTACGCACTCCAGCGGTACCGGCGCCGGGGCGCGGGGACGACCGCGGCGACGGCGACGGTCCTGCTCTCCGGTGTGGTCTCGATCGCCGGGCTGGTCACGCTCTACGCGATCTTCAGCATCCCGGCGGCGTGGCGCTGGGCCCTGCTCGCCCTCGCGGCGGCGGCGCTCGTCACCGCGGGCGCCGCGACCGGGCGTGCGAGGAACGGGCGCTCGGGAGAGGGGCGTACCCGAAACGGTCGTACGGGAAGAGGCGAGCGGGAAGCGGGAGACGGCGCGGAACCACCGGGGGTGGGGGTCGCCGGCCGGGCGCGGCGGGTCGGGCGGCAGCTGCGGGCGGTGGGAGCCGATCACCTGACGCGGGCGATGTTGTCCGCCCTCGCCAACTGGCTGTTCGACCTCGCGTGCCTGACCGCCGTGGCGCAGGCGTGTGACCTACGGATCGATGCGCACCACCTGGCCACGGTCTATCTCGCGGTGCAGGTGGCCCGGCAGATTCCGATCACTCCGGGCGGCGTCGGGCTGGTCGAGGCGGCCCTGCTGGCCGGGCTGGTCGCGGCGGGCGTGCCGGAGGCGGGGGCGACCGCGGTGGTGCTCGGCTACCGGCTGATCTCGTTCTGGCTGATGCTGCCGGCGGGCCTGGCGGCCTGGCTCCACCTGCGCCGCGGCGGTGGGCCGGGTGGCGGGGCGGATGGCGGGGCGGATGGCGGGGCGGCCGGGCACGCGGGGCTACCTCTCGGTAACGCAGGGGCGTAGCGTCGGGCTCACCTGTCCGCAGCGACAACGGCGTCAGAGGGGCTACGCCCATGACCACGACACGCGGAAATCAGCCGGAGGTCTCCGAAGCACAGGCACGCAGGGTGGCCGAGGCGGCCCGGGAGTCCGAGTGGCACCAACCCAGCTTCGGCAAGGAGCTGTTCCTCGGGCGGCTCCGGCTCGACCTGATCGACCCCTGGCCGCGGCCGGCGCCCAGCCCCGAGGCGGACGCGTTCCTCGCGCGGCTCACCGATTACGCCCGCGACGGGATCGACGGCGCGGCGATCGAGCGGGACGCCCGGATCCCCGACGAGGTCTTCCAGGGGCTCGCCGCGCTCGGCGCGTTCGGGATGAAGATCGACAGGGAGTACGGCGGCCTCGGGCTCTCCAACCTGCACTACTGCAAGGCGCTGACACTGCTCGGCTCGGTCAGCGCGTCGACCGCGGCCCTGCTCTCGGCGCATCAGTCGATCGGCGTCCCGCAGCCGTTGAAGACCTTCGGGTCCACCGTACAGAAGCAGGAGTTCCTGCCTCGTCTGGCGGGTGGGGAGGTGTCGGCCTTCCTGCTCACCGAGCCGGACGTGGGATCGGATCCGGCGCGGCTGGGCACCACGGCCGAGCCGGTGGAGGGCGGCTTCCGGCTCAACGGGGTGAAGCTCTGGGCGACCAACGGCACGGTCGCGACGCTGCTGGTGGTGATGGCGCGGGTCCCGGAGAGGGGGATCACCGCGTTCGTGGTCGAGGGCGACTCGCCGGGCATCACCGTCGAGCGGCGCAACGCGTTCCTCGGGCTGCGCGGGCTGGAGAACAGCGTGACCCGGTTCCACGACGTGTTCGTCCCCGAGGGCAACGTGATCGGTGGGCTCGGCAGGGGCCTGCGCATCGCGCTGACCACGTTGAACACCGGACGGCTCTCGCTGCCCGCGATGTGCGTCGGTGCGGGGAAGCGCTCGCTCGCCATCGCCCGCGAGTGGTCGGCCGAGCGGGTGCAGTGGGGGCGCCCGGTCGGCACGCACGAGGCGGTGGCGAGCAAGATCGCGTTCATCGCGGCGACCACGTACGCGATGGAGTCCATGCTCGACCTCTGCTGCATGATCGCCGACGACGCGCGCAACGACATCCGGATCGAGGCCGCGCTGGTCAAGCTCTTCGCCAGCGAGATGGCCTGGCGGGTCGCCGACGAGCTGATCCAGATCCGCGGCGGGCGCGGCTACGAGACGGCCGCGTCGCTGGCCGCTCGCGGCGAACGGGCGACCGAGACTGAACAGATCCTGCGGGACCTGCGGATCAACCGGATCTTCGAGGGCTCCACCGAGATCATGCATCTGCTGATCGCCCGGGAGGCCGTCGACGCGCACCTCTCGGTCGCCGGTGACATCATCGACCCCGAGGCCGACCTCGGCCGCAAGGCCCGCGCCGGGGCGCGAGCCGGCCGGTTCTACGCGCGCTGGCTGCCGACGCTCACGGTCGGACGGGGACAGAACCCCCTGGAGTTCGGGCAGTTCGGACCGCTTTCGCGGCATTTGCGGTACGCCGAACGCGCATCCCGGCGGCTCGCCCGCTCCACGTTCTACGCGATGTCCCGCTGGCAGGGCCGCCTGGAGCGTAAGCAGGGCTTCCTCGGCCGCATCGTGGACATCGGCGCCGAGCTGTTCGCGATCTCCGCGGTCTGCGTCCGCGCGCACGCCGAGCGGACCACCCGGCCCGAGGGCGTGGAGCTCGCCGACCTGTTCTGCCGCCAGGCCCGGCTGCGCGCCGAGTCCCTTTTCGACCAGCTCTGGCAGAACACCGACGCGCTCGGTGTCACGGCTGCGGAGCGCGTCCTCGACGGCCGGTACGCGTTCCTGGAGGAGGGCGTGATCCACCCGGACGGCGGCGCCGCCTGGGTCGCACCGTGGACTCCGGGCCCGTCCGCGGCCGACGACGTGCGGCGCCGTATTCCACCCGTACCGTAAGACCGGTTTTGATCTCTTCAGGTCTTGCGTCTCTCGCCGGCCTCCCTCGCCAGTGAGTCGATCAGGCGGTCGAGGACCGTGGGGACCGCGGAGTCGGCCAGCTCCGGCAGGTGCTCGCGGGCGGCCGCCAGGTGGGGGAACTCGGTCTCGGAGAGGGAGGCATACGCGCTGGTCAGGGCCTCGTCCTCGGAGCGCTGCTGCTCCGGGGTGAGCTCGCTGGCGTCGATGACGGCGAGCGAGAGCACGGTCTCGATCACGTCGCGGTAGTGCCGGACCGCCTCGGCGGCGCTGAAACCGGCGCTCATCAGCAGGCCGATGCCGAGGTCGGCGGCCTTCAGCTCGTACGGCCCGGCGGTGAAGCGGACCGCCCGGAGCATCGCCAGCCGGGGGTGGCGCAGCATCGACGCGTGCAGCCGTCCGGCCAGTTCGCGCAGGGCGGGCTCCCAGTCCGGGCCGGGCTGGTAGCCGTCCAGGCTCTCCACCACGAGGCGGTCGGCGATGGCGAGCAGCAGCGCGTCCAGGTTACGGAAATATCGGTATATTGCGGTGGGATCGGCGCCCAGCTCCACGCCGAGCCGCCGGACGGTCAGCGCGTTGCCGCCGGGCGCCTCGATCAGCCGCAGTGCGGTATCGATGATCAGGCCCGGGTCGAGCACCACGCCGGCGCGGGTGGGCCTGCGCCGGACCCGGGTGGAACCGGACCGGGATGTCGCCATCGTCGTCACCCCTTATGTCAACGCATTGACATAAGAGTAGCGCGGCGGTTTCCTAAGGCTCTGACCAGGGAGGAACCTCATGCCTGCGGATAAGGCCGCCTACGATCTCGACATCCGGACCGGCGAGCGCCGCATCCGGGCAGCGCTCTCCGAGGCTGTCCGGGCGCCGTTCTGGCTCGAGGATCCCGGCCGTCCCGCCCCCCAGCCCTGGTTCACCGGCTCGACCGATACTGATCTGCTCGTCATCGGCGGCGGATACTGCGGGCTCTGGACCGCGCTGCAGGCCAAGGAGGCACGGCCCGAGCGCGACGTCGTGCTGGTGGAGAGCGCGGAGATCGGCTGGGCGGCGAGCGGGCGCAACGGCGGGTTCGTCGAGGCGAGCCTCACCCACGGGCCGGAGAACGGCCGCCGGTACTTCGCCGAGGACCTCGGCGTACTGGAGAGACTCGCCGAGGAGAACTTCGAGGGCTTTCGGGAGTCACTGCTGCGGCACGGCATCGAGGCCGAGTTCGAGGAGGACGGCAGCCTGCTGGTGGCGACCGAGCCGCACCAGGAGGAGTGGATGCGCGGCGGGGAGGGCGAGGGCGAGTTCTACGACCGGGAGCGGCTGGCCACGCTGGTGCGCTCGCCGCTCTACCGCGCCGGGCTCTTCACCCGGGACGGCAACGCCCTCGTGCACCCGGCGAAGCTGGCCTGGGGCCTGAAGGCGGCCTGCCTGCGTCTCGGCGTACGGATCCACGAGCACACCCCGGTCACCGGCATCACCGACCAGGGCGGCAGCGTCCGGGCGATCACCGACAACGGCGTGATCCGGGCCCGGCAGGTCGTGCTGGCCACGAACGGCTTCCCGTCGCTGCTCAAGCGCAACCGGTTCCTCACGATCCCGGTCTACGACTACGTGCTGATGACCGAGCCGCTGACGCCGGCACAGCTCGAGGAGATCGGCTGGCAGGGGCGATTCGGCATCTCCGACACCTCGCGCCAGTTCCACTACTACCGCAAGACCGCCGACGACCGGATCCTCTGGGGCGGCTACGACGCGGTCTACCATCGGGGCGGCAGGATCCGCCCGGATCAGGACCAGCGGCCGGAAACCTTCAACCGCCTTGCAGACCACTTCTTGCGTACGTTCCCCCAGCTCGGCGACGTCCGGTTCAGCCACGCCTGGGGCGGCATGATCGACATGTCCACCCAGCTGGCCGCGTTCCAGGGCACCGCGATGGGCGGGAAGGTCGCCTACAGCAGTGGCTTCACCGGCCTCGGGGTGGCGGCGACCCGGTTCGCCGGCACGGTGATGCTCGACCTGCTGGCCGGTGCGGACACCCCGCGGACCCGGCTCCGGATGGCCCGGCGGCGCCCGCTGCCGATCCCCCCGGAGCCGATCCTGTACCCGGCGGTGCAGATCATCCGCAGGGCGATCGCCGCGTCGGACCGGAACGGCGGCCGTGACGGCGTCATCCTGAAGGCCGCCAACATGCTCGGCTTCTCCTTCGACTCCTGACCCTGCTCCCGGTTGTCCCCCAGGGCTGCTTCCCGTGCGGGGAAGCAGCCCGTTTCCGTGGGAGTGAGCCGCGTATACCGGCAGCCCGTGCGCGCCGTTCGCTTGTGCGCGCCCGCCCGCTTGTGCGCGCCCGCCCGCTTGTGCGCGCCCGCCCGCTTGTGCGCGCCCGCCCGCTTGTGCGGGCTGCGCACACGGGCGGGCGGAACGGTCGTCGGGGCGGGTCAGCGGGCGATGTAGCCGCCGTCGACGAAGAGCTCGGCGCCGGTGATGAAGGAGGCGTCGTCGCTCGCCAGGAACGTGATCGCGGCGGCGACCTCGTGGGGCTGGCCGACGCGGCCGAGCGGCGTGGTGGCGATGTACGGCTCCTTGTCGGTGTCGCCCATCATGGCGGTCTCGATGAAGCCCGGGTGCACGCTGTTGACCCGGATGTTCAGCGGGGCCCACTCGATCGCGATGTTCTTGGTCAGGGTGCGGACCGCGCCCTTGGCCGCGTGGTACGCCGGCGAGGTGCCGAAGCCCCCGGACGCCCCGAAGATCGAGCTGGTGTTCACCACCGACGCCGCTGTGGAGAGCTTGAGCAGCGGGGCGAAGGCCTTGGTGCCGAGGAAGACGCTGGTCTGGGTGACCGCCACGACCTTCTCGTAGAGCGCGAGCGACGTCGTCTCCAGGGTGTCCGCCTGGCCGAGCCCGGCGTTGTTGACCAGCACGTCGAGGACGCCGTACTTCTCGGTGACGGTCGCCACCGCGGCCGCCCAGGCCTCCTCGGAGGTGACGTCCAGGTGCAGGTAGAGGGCCTCGCCGCCGTTCTTCTCGATCTCGGTGACCACCTCGGCGCCGGGGCCGTCCTGTACGTCGGCGACGACGACCTTCGCACCCTCGGCGGCGAACCGCAGTGCGGTCTGCCTCCCGATGCCGCTCGCCCCACCGGTCACGAGCGCGATCTTGCCAGTCAGCTGTGCCATTGTTCTGTCCTTGTCACGGGAGCCACAGGTTCGTCGTCGGTTGGGCGGCGACCCCTTGATAGCTAAACGATACGTCTAGTATTGAATTCAAGCGCCTGTGACCTGCACGACGTCACGGCGTACCCGGAAAGGGGTTTGATCGTCAATGGCCGCAGGGGGAGCGCGCTCGGGAGCCGGGCGCAAGCGTGATCCGGAGGCGCACCGGGCCGTGCTGGCCGCCGCCGAGGAGCTGCTCAACGAGATCGGCTACCACCGGGTCACCATGGACCGGATCGCCGAGCGGTCCGGTGTGGCCAAGATGACCCTCTACCGCTGGTGGCCGAATAAGGCCGCGGTGATCACCGACGCGGTGCGGGAGAGCCTCGCGCCGGTCGCGGTGCCGGGGACCGGAGACGCCGTCGGCGACGCGCGGGCGCACCTGGCCGCCCTGCTCGGCACGCTCACCCGGTACGGCGACGCCAGCGTGGTGGCCGGCGCGATGAGCTCACGCGGTGAGGCCGGGCGGGCCGACCTGCGGGACATCCTGGCGCCGTGGCTCGACGGCCTGGTCGCGATCCTGGGGCGGGCCCCGCTGCCGCCGGAATTCCCGGTCGTTCTCACCGCACAGTCGTGGATCGGCTACGTGGTGTACCGGGTGGTGTTCCTTCAGGAAGTGATCACCCCGGATGACCTGCGAATTCTCGTCGATCTGCCCGTTCAGGGTTTGCGCGAACCGGCATTTTAGGGCACCCTAACGAAGGCAAGGCTAACCATAAGCAACGGGGTTTTTGTCCGATGTACGTGTGTATCTGTAATTACGTCCGCGAACGCGAAGTTCGCGCGGTGATTCGCGATGGTGCGCGTACCGAGGAGGAAGTCGGCGACGCGTGCGGCGCCGGAACCGGATGCGGATCCTGCCTTGACCGTATCTGTGAGCTGATCGAGGACGAGGAAGGACCCGACACGCGGATGCCATTCGCTGCATAAGCCCTTCCGGGCAATTATGCTTACCCCCAGTTAGCCATAATATGGGGGTATTTGGCATGCAAGGCGACGCCCGCGTCATCGAGTTCCTCAACGAACAGCTCACCGCGGAACTGACCGCGATCAACCAGTACTTCCTGCACGGCAAGATGCAGGAGAACTGGGGCTACACCGAGCTGGCGAAACACACCAAGCACGAGTCCATCGACGAGATGCGCCACGCCGAGATCCTGACCGACCGCATCCTATTTCTGGAAGGCTTGCCTAACTACCAGAAACTGTTCGCGCTGCGGATCGGCGAGTCGGTCAAGGAACAGTTCGAGTGCGACATGAAAATCGAATTGGAGGCGGTCGACCGGCTCCGGCGTGGCATCGAATACATGCGTTCGATCGGTGAGGTCACCTCGGCGCGCATCTTCGAGGACATCCTCGCCGACGAAGAGGGGCACGTCGACTACCTGGAAACGCAACTCGGCCTCATCGAGAAGCTCGGCGAGGCTCTCTACCTGCAGAACGTCACGGAACACCCCGAGGTCAGCTGATCGGGTTCTTCGGCCGTTCCCGTCCCTTTTCTTCAGGGGGCGGGGACGGCTTTTTTCGTGCCCGTGCGGGAGCTGTCCGTCAGTAGAGGGGCGTCGGACGAGGAGCAGGGGATGACGCCGCGATGGACTGGCCGTGGGGGATGCCGGAGACGGCTGCCGCGCTGATCGGGGTCGCCGCGATCCCGATGGCGGGCGGGTCGGTGCTGGCGGCACGGCGCGGGCGCCGGCTGCGCGGGCAGATCGTCGCGGAGGCGCTGGCGGCGATGGCCGAGCTCGCCGAGAGCGGGCCGGTGGCGCTCGACGACGACCTGGTCCGGGTGGTGCGCGGGCTCGCCGGGCAGCACCGGCTGGCGATGCGGGTGGAGGGGGAGATCCGGCCGTACGCGGGCACCGGCCGGCCGGTCGGTCACCTGATCGGCGCGGCGCTGGACGAGCTCCGGCGGGTGGCGCGGCGGCGAGGCGGCCCGGAGCCCGCGGCCGCCCGGCGGCCGGCGACCGGACCGGTGCCGCTGCCCGCGGACGCGGCGGAGCTGGCCGGGATCTGCGACCGGGTGATCGCGGCCGCGGAGGCCCGCATCCGGCAGGCCGGTCTGCTGCTCACGATGGCCGCCCCGGGGGGAGTCACCGTGCCTGCCGACGGCGGGAACGGCGGCCCGGGGACGAGCCGGGAGCGGATCGCCGCGGCGCTCCGGGCCGGGGACGTGCTCCGCCGCCGCGCCGCCGAGGAGGCCGGGAAGGGCCGCCTGATCGCGGCCCTGGAGACGGTGGCGGCGATCGAGGTGCCGGTGCCGCGGGACGGCGTGCCCGGTGAGGCCACCCGGCGGGAGCTGGCCCGGCACACGGCGCGGTTGCGGGAGATCGCGGTGACACACGAGGCGGAGCTGCTCGGCTGGCTGACGGACGCGCGTGCCCGGTACGCGCCGCACGAGGGGGGTACGGCATGAGACGGCGGCGGAGACCGGAGCCGGAGGACGGTACCGGGCCGATCGCGTACGGGCCCGCGGACCGGCGGGCCGACGCGCGGCACGGGCGGCGGGACGGGCGCCGGCGCATCCCCTCGCTGACCACGGTGGCCGATCTCGCCGAGGCGGAGGCCCGGCTGAGCACGCCGTACCAGGAGGAGCTCGGGCACACCGGGACCTACCGGCTGAGCGAGCTGTACCAGGACTTCCTCCTGCGGACGTCGGACCTGCGCGACCAGGTGGCGCGGCTGCGCGCCGCCCTCACCACCGATCTGGAGCTGATCGAACGCGGCCGGGAGGCGCTGAGCGAGGCCAGGGCCGAGGTGACCGAGAGCGAGCTGCTGCCGCGCAACCCGCAGGAGCTGCCGCTGGCCGGCACCCCGGAGCTGGCCGGGCGCCGGGAGTCGATGCGGCGGCAGCGGATCGCGACGGCCGAGGAGGAGCTGACCCGGCGGCGGTCGGCGGCGGACGGGCGCCGGGAGGCGATCACCGCGGCGCTCGCCCGGATCGACCACGAGTTCGCGCTGGCGCAGGCCCGGGCCCGGCGGCTCGCCGACTACTACGTGCTGCGGATCGCGTCCTACTGGGACGCGGTCGTGCAGACCCACCCCGACGGGCGCAACCTCTCGTCGGCCCTGCCGCCGGTCTCCCTGACGACACCCGCCTGGGTCGACGGGACCTGCCGGGACGGCGTCGTCACCCTGTCGTCCGCCGAGGAGGTCGTGCCATGAGGTTCCCATCGCTCCGGCCGTGGCGCCGGGACCGCCCACCCGCCGCGCTGGTCCGGGCCCTGCACGAGCTGGGCCGGCTCTCCGCGGAGCCGGTCGAGTACGAGGTCGACGCCGACCTGAAACGGATCCGGGAGGGGCTGGTCCAGCTGATCGGCGACTGGGTGCCGGACGAGGGGGACGCGGCGATCAGCCGGAGCGTCGAGGAGTACATCACCTCGTCGATCGCCCGGCTCAAGGCGGACATGCACGTCCGGCACGACGAGTTCCTCAACCGGTACGACAAGCTCGAGGCCGAGGTGCAGCCCTACGTGGACCGGGCGGCCACCCTCCGCGACGACCGGTACCAGGACCTGCGGGCGATGACCGGCGCCGTCTCGCACGCGCTCGACCGGCTCAGCGATCCGGAGACCCCGATCTACGACCCGCGCGACACCGACGAGCCTGGGGAGCCCCGGCCATGACGACACCGCGAGGCGCCCGCATCATCTACGGCGACCCGTCCCAGATCGCCGGCCGGCCCTGGACGAAGGCGTTCTCCTGGCTGGTCCTGGCCGCCGCGGCGGGCGTCGACATCGTCACCTTCTACCAGGTGCTGGTCCTGGTGCTGAACGTGCCGGACGAGCTGGTCATCGTCTCGGTGGTGGGCTTCGCGGCGGTCGCGCTGGCGCTCGCCCACCACGCCGGGCTCCAGGCGCGCCAGGCGCTGGACCCGCGCACCGTCGCCGGCTCCCGGACCATCGCCGTCATCGCCGCCGGCGGCTGGGCGCTCCTCGGTGCCGTCGCCTTTCTGGTACGCATCGTCCTGGAGGACTCGACCGGCTCCGGCGCCTCGCAGTTCACCACCGAGGACGGCCTCGTCACCGATCTCGGCGCCGGCACCGGTACCGCCGAGCACTACCTGCCCGCCCTGCTCTTCCTGGTGCTCTACCTCGCGACCGGGCTGGTGGCCGCCCTGGCCGCGTACTTCCGGCAGGACCCGGCGGCCGTCCAGTTCAACCGGGCCGCCGAGCGCCGCTCCAAGACCGCCCGTGAGTACGCCGACACCCGTTCCCGGTACGCCCGGGCGAAGGCGGTGCTGGACGCCATCGCCCAGGCGCGGCGCCGTCGCGAGGACGCCATCCGCCAGCTGGACGGTCAGTTCGACGCGGCCGCGCGGATGCTGCACTCCGAGGCCCAGCTGAGGCTCTCCCGCAGCCGGGCGGCCGCGGGACGCCGTCCCCCGGTCTTCTACGCCCAGGGCTTCCCGGTGGACCCGGCGCACCCGCCGCTGCCCACCGACCGTGGGCTGGCCGACCCGACCCTGCGCATCCCCCTGATCCCCCCGGCCGCGCCGCTGCCACCGACCCCGCCGCGCGGTCACCGACCCGACGATCCCGAGGAGACACCGTGAAGTACCGGATCCGTTGCCTGGTGGCGACGTCCGCGCTGGCCGCGACCGCGCTCGCCGGTTGCTCCGAGAGCGACCCGTTCGCCGCCGAACCGGTGAACATGGCCTGCCCGGCACAGTCCGGCACGGCGGTGACCCTGGTCGTCGGCGCCCGGGCGAACAGCCCCGTACCGAAGCTCCCGGACCAGGTCAGGGCCCTGGTCCGGGAGGCCGCGAAGAAGTCGGCGCCGATCCAGGTGATCCGGGTGGACGGGGTGCCGACCGTGGCGCTGAACGCGACGTTCAAGAGCACCGGGAAGAACGACGCGATCCGGGGCCGGGAGCTGACCGGCTTCCTGGACCAGATCACCGGGTTCGTCGGACGGTTGCAGCCCAAGCAGCCGCAGGCGGACGTGCTCGGCGCGCTCACCCTGGCCGCGCACGGCACCCCGGAGGGCGGCACGATCGTCCTGCTGGACTCCGGCATCCCGACCACCGGGCCGCTGACCTTCACGAACACCGAGATGTTCACCGTGAAGCCGACGGAGGTGGCCGACTTCCTCGGCACCGAGAAGCTGGTGCCGGACCTGACCGGCCGCTCGGTGGTGCTGGCCGGTCTCGGCGACACCGCCGATCCGCAGGAGGTCCTCCCGGAGAATTACCACAAGCAGGTCACCGACCTGTGGACCACGGTGGCCGACCGGGCCGACGCGGCCTGCGTCGACGCGCTCACCTCGGCGCCGGGCCGTACCGCGATCACCACCGCGGTACCGGTCAGCGTGGTGGCGCTGCCGAAACCGCCGGCCTTCTCGGACTGCGGCACCACGGTGCTCTCCGACAGCAGCCCGGTCGGCTTCACCTCGAACACCGCCGACTACCGCGACCCGGACGGTGCCGCGGCCACGCTGAAGAAGCTGGCCGACCGGATGAAGGGGCACACCCAGCGGGTCACCCTGACCGGGACCACGTCCAGCGAGGGGAGCGAGGAGTCGAACCAGGACCTCTCCGAACGGCGGGCCGCGGCGGTCAAGACGTCACTCACCGATCTCGGGGTGGAGTCGTCGCGGATCACCGCGAAGGGCGCCGGGGAGCACGGCCCGAACCGGGTCCGGGACACCACGAAGGACGGCACGCTGATCCCGGGCGCGGCGAGCCGCAACCGGTCGGTCGTGGTCACCCTCGCCTGCGGGGACTGATCCGGCGATGACACACCCGGCCGGCGACGCGCCCGCCACCACGCTCGACCCGGGGCGGACGCGCCGCGGGCCGGGGGAGACCGGCGCCGACGAACCCGCCACCACGCTCGACCCCGGGCGGACCCGCCGACCGGGCGACGCCGGTGCTGACGTCACCCGGCTCGATCCGGGGCGTACCCGGCCGGCGGGCGGTGGACCGGTCCTCCCGGAGGGGCTGCCCGCCGAGCTGGACGCGCGGTTCGCCGTGCTGCGCCGGCTGGGCAGCGGCGCCGAGGCGGAGGTCCACCTGGTCGAGGAGCGGGCCAGCGGCGCCGAGCGGGTCCTGAAGATGTACCGGGAGGCGGGGCCGGACCGCGAGGTGCGCACCTTCCTGGCGAACAAGCGGAGCCGGCACACCGTCACGGTGCACGAGACCGGGACGGTGGACGGGCCGGCGGGCCGGCGCGGTTACGAGGTCCAGGAGCACCTGGCCGGCGGCAGCCTGCTGGAGCTGCGCCGGGAGCATCCGGGCGGGCTGGCCGCGGAGACGCTCGCCGCCATCGTCGGGCAGGTCGCGGCGGGTCTCGGCGAGGTGCACGAGCAGAGCATCGTGCACCGGGACGTCAAGCCGGCCAACATCCTGGTCCGGCGGCTCGCGCCGCTCGAGGTGGCGGTGATCGACTTCGGCATCGCGCGGTATCTGCCGTTCGAGACGACGGTCACCGACGGCTCGGGCACGGTCCGGTACATGCCGCCCGAGTTCATCTCCGGCGGGCTCCTCCACCCGGCGTACGACTGGTGGTCGCTCGGCATCAGCGTGCTGGAGCTCGCCACCGGCCGGCCGTTCCTGGAGCTGATGGACGACGCCGAGGTGCGTACGTTCGTCGGCACCCGCACGATGGGCGCGGAGACCGTGGTCGACCCGCGGCTCCGGCTGCTCTGCCAGGGACTGCTGGTCCGGGACCCGGACGAGCGCTGGGGAGCCGGCGAGGTGGACCGGTGGCTGGCCGGCGAGTCGCCGGAGGTGGCCGAGTCCCGGGTGTCCGCGCCCGGCGCGGCGGAGGCCGAGGTGGCCGAGCCGTACCTGTTCGCGGACGTGGAGTACCGCAACCGGGTGCTGCTCGCGATCGCCATGACGGCGGGCTGGGAGCACGCCGCGCGGCTGCTCTTCGGGCCGGACCCGGAGCCGCTGGACCGGCTGCGCGCGTGGCTGCGGCAGTTCCCCGGCACCGCGGCGGAGCTCGGCGACCCGGACGAGCCGCCGGACGTACGGCTGCTGCGGCTGCTGCGGTCGATGGCCCCGTCGCTGCCCCCGGTCTACCGGGGGATCAACATCGCCCGGCCCCGGCTGGACCAGCTCGCCCGGGGCGCGGTCCGCGGTGAGGGGAACCTGCCCGCGGTGGTGCGCGAACTGTGGCGGTACCGCCTGCTGCCGCTGCTGGCGACCGGCCCCGGCGCGGAGGGCCTGGACGGCGGCGACGGCCTGGACCGGGCGGACGCGGACTGGCGGCGGGAGCGGGCGCGCTGGGCGGAGGCGGTGGAGGCCGTCGGTGATCCGGGGGCGCGGGCGGCGCTGGAGGGCGCGGACCCGGACGGGCGGCGTCGCGCGGCCGATCGATCGCGGACATTGAGCCTGTGGGCGGTGTCGGCGGGTGACGCGGAGCGCGCCGCGGTGCACCGGGAGCTGCGGGTGCTGGCCCGGCGGCTGCGGCTGGACTGGTTCACCCGTCTGGTGGAACGGCCCGGCGGGATGTGGCCGGCGTACGCGCTCCGGGACCACGCCGAGGAGCGCGCCGAGGTGGAGCGGGCGGCCGCCCGCCGGCGCGCCTGGCTGAGCCGCAACCGGCGGTTCCGGGAATGGTCGCGGCGGCAGAACCGGCCGGTCGCGCTCTCCTGGGCGGTGGCCGGGGTCTTCCTGACGGACGCGGTGTGCGCGCTGCTGATCTGCCTGAGCGACATCCTCGGTACGGCGTCGGACACCGCCGTGGTCGACGCGTGGGCGGCGACCGCCTTCGCGAGCCTGGCGGCGCTCACCGTCGAGACGGCGCTCGCGTGGGAGATCGGCGGGCGGTTCCATCCGCGCTACTCGACGCTGGGTACCGCCTTCATCGCGCTGGGCCGGGCCGCCCGGTCGGTCGCCGGGCGGGGGATGGCGCTCGGCGCGGTGGCCGTGGTGCTGGTGGCGCTCGGGCTGACCGTCTACCGGCCGGTGCTGCCGCCGGTGGTCTGCGGCGTGGCGATCGTGGTCTGGGCGGTGCCGCGCTACCTGCGCTGGCGGGTGGAGAGCGAGCGCGAGGAGGCCGAGGCCGACCGCGGCGCCCGCGAACTCCTGGACGGCACCGGCGCCTGAAACCGGGCCCCTGTCCGTCAGGGAGGGGCGTCAGGACGGCGAGGAGGAACGATGAGCTCTGGTGGAATTGTGGTCATGCCGGCCGGTGCGGTGCTGTCCGCCGGTGCCGCGGTGGTGCTCACCGCCGCGGCGGCCGCGGCGCTCACGGTGTGGGCGGCGAACCAGGCGGCCGAGGCCGCGCTCCGGGGGCTCGGCAACCTCGGCGAGAGCCTGGAACGGACCGCGGAGGCCCAGGCCGCCGCGGCGATCGCGGCGCTGCGCTGGCCCCGGGTCGCGGCCGAGGTGGTGGAGCTGAACGCGCGCCTCCGGCTGCTCACCGAGCGGGCCAGCCGGGCCGGTGTGGCGGTCGCGATCCCGGAGCCGCTGGTGCTCGCCGGGCGTACCGAGCAGGAGGCCGCGACCTGGGCGGCCCGGGCCGCGCCGCTGCTGCGCGCCGCCGCCGAGGCGGTCGCCGCCGGATGCGCGGCGACCGAGTCGGAGCGGCTCGCCGCCGGGCTGCCGGAGAGCATCCGGTCCGCGCCGGGTACCGCGGCCGCACTGAGCCGTCTCCAGCAGACGCTGCGCGACCGGCACCGGACGGCCGCCCCGGCCCCCGCGCCGGCCCGCCCGGCCGCGCCGGCGCCGGACCTCGACGGGATCCTGCGGACGCTGGACGAGGACGCCACCGAACAGGAGCGGCTGACCGTGCTGCGTACCGCCGCGCTGGCCGGGGGCGCCGCTCCCGCGGAGGCCCGGGCGTACGTGCGCCAGCTGCGGAGCCGGGTCGCCGAGCTGAACGGGCGGGCCGAGCGCCGTCGTCTCGCGGCCACCCTGGTCACCGCCCTGGAGGAGCCGGTCGTGGTGCGTACGCCACCACCGGGACCGTACGGCGGGACGGCGGCACGGCTGCGCGCGGTGATCGGTGGGCAGGCCGACCTGACCGAGGAGCTGCTGACCGAGGCGTCCGGCGCCCTCCGGTGGGCGGAGACCGTGATCCGGGCCGCGTACGTCCGGGAGACGGTCTCCGCGTGCCTGGCCGAGCAGGGGTACACCGTGGACGCCGGTGACCCGGCCGAGCTGCGGCTCTCCCACGCGGACTGGCACGGCGAGCACTCCGCCGCGGTCTGGGTGGACACCGCGGGGACGGTGCACGGGCGCCTCGAGCGGGAGGAGGACGTCGACGGCGACGAGGCCGCCGGCCGGGACCGGGAACGCTGCGACACCTTCACCGCCGACCTGGCCGTGCTCGCCGGCCGGCTCGACGCCGAGGTGGTGGTCGACCCGCGCCACACGCCGCAGCGCCGGGCCCGGACCGCGCCGGTCACCGTGCCGGTCCAGCGGCCGAAGGCGCGGGAGGTCCGGTGAGCGCGCCGCTGCTGCCGGGCTTCCCGGCGTTCGCCCGGGAGCTGGCCGGCACCCTCGCCGTCCACTCGCAGTTCGTGCTGCACGGCAATCTGCGGGACCTGTACCTGGTGGAGCCGCCGGGCGGCCCGGCCCGCCCGGTGCCGATGCTGCAGCTGCTCTGGGCGGCGCTGGAACCGCGCGGCTACACCTGCCTGGTCTGCTACGACCCGGTCGACGGCATCACCGTGTACCCGCCGCACCCGGGTGCCACCGAGGCCGCGCAGCGGCTGCTCGGCTCCCGGGTGATCGGGCGGCGGCCGTCCCTGGAGCGGCTGCGTACCCACCTCGCCAAGGTCACCGGCGTCGCCGAGCAGGCGCCACCCGAGGGCGGCGCGGCAGGGGAGGCTCGGCAGGGCCACCCGCAGGGCCCGCCGCCGGGTCAACCGCAGGAGGGCGCGGCCCGCCGGGACACCGTGGTCCGCCCGCCGCTCCGGGCCGCCTTCGTGATCGACTACGCGGCCCGGATCACCCGGGTGCCCGGCCAGCTCGACCCGGTGGAGCGCGACTTCTTCCTGTACTGCCAGAAGCTCGCCTTCACCGCGGAGCCCTTCGCGAGCGGGCCGGTCCCCGGCGAGCGGTTCAACCCGGTGATCTGGCTGGTCGAGGGGGAGCGCGACCTGCCGGCCTGGCTGACCGCCGGTGTCGAGCCGATCCGGACGATCGCCGTCGGCACGCCGAGCCTGGGCGACCGGGAGCGGCTGGCCCGGGCGGTCACCCCGATGCTGCCGCCGAGCCAGGGGGCGACGGGCCGGTACGTGCCGGGCCAGGCGCCGCCGGACGGTGACCGGGTGGCGGACGAGTTCGCGAAGCTCACCGAGGGCATGACGCTGCGGGCGATGACCGAGGTGGTCCGGCTCTCCCGGGACCGGGGCATCGGCGCCGGGGAGATCGCCGACGCGGTCCGCACCTACAAGCTCGGCGTCGCCGACACCCCGTGGCGGCACGACAGCCTGCGCAAGCACATCAGCGAGGGGGAGGAGCGGATCGCCGAACGGGTGCTCGGGCAGTCCCGGGCCACCGGCAAGACGCTGGACATCCTCAAGCGGGCCGCGCTCGGGCTCTCCGGCGCGCAGGCGACCAGCACCGCCTCCCGGCCGCGCGGCGTGCTCTTCTTCGCGGGACCGACCGGCGTCGGCAAGACCGAGATGGCGAAGCAGATCGCCGAGTTGCTCTTCGGGGACGTGAACGCGTACCTGCGGTTCGACATGAGCGAGTTCGCGGCGGACCACGCGGCGGACCGGCTGGTCGGCGCGCCCCCCGGGTACGTCGGTTTCGAGGCGGGCGGCGAGCTGACCGGTGCGGTGCGGCGCAACCCGTTCCAGGTGGTGCTCTTCGACGAGATCGAGAAGGCCAGCACGTCGATCCTGGACAAGTTCCTGCAGATCCTCGAGGACGGGCGGCTCACCGACGGGCAGGGCATCACCACGCACTTCTCCGAATGCGTGCTGATCTTCACGTCGAACCTGGGCGTCGTGACGACCGACCCGGTGACCGGGGAGCGGGTGCAGCAGGTGGAGCCGGGGATGCCGTACCCGGAGCTGGAGAGGCGGGTGAAGGCGGCGGTGCGGGACTACTTCACCGTCACGCTGGGCCGTCCGGAGCTGCTCAACCGGCTCGGCGACAACATCGTGGTCTTCGACTTCATCGGCCGGGAGGCGGCGTACAAGATCTTCGATCTGCAGCTGGCGAACACCGTCCGGGCCGTGCTGCGGGAGCAGCAGGTGGCGCTCCGCTTCACCGAGCAGGCCGGCTGGCAGCTGCGCGAGGCGTGCACGGTGGACCTGCCGAACGGCGGCCGGGGCATCGGCAACCTGCTGGAGAGCAACCTGATCAACCCGCTGGCCCGGGAGCTCTTCGACCGGGACGTGCCGCCCGGCTCGGAGGTGCTGGTCACCGGGGTCCACCCGGGCAGCGACGTCGCCGGTCCGAGGATCGAGACCCAGATCTCCGGCGTACGGAGGCCGTGGTGAGCCGGGTCTGTCGTAGCTGCGGTCCCGGCGTGCTCTACGGCGACGACGAGGTGCTCTGTCCCGAACACATCAGGGATCTCGAACCGCAGGCGGAGGCGACCGCCGCACCCACCCCGGAGTGGGCGGAACCGGAGGCCGTACCCGACGACGGGCGGAGCTGCTGGAGCTGTGGCGCCGAGGTTCCGCATCCGTCGAACACCGAGTGCGTCAACCCGGCCTGCCGCCGGTCGCTGACCCCGCCCGGGCTGGTGATCCGGTTCCCGGCCGGCGAGGTGACGGTGGCACCGGGGAGCCGCGCCGAGCTGGGCCGGCGGGGCGCGCACGCCGGGATCTTCCGGGACTACCCGAACGTCTCCCGGCACCACGCGGTGGTCGGTGCGGAGCCGGGTGGGCGCGCCTGGATCGAGCCGGGCCCGGCGCCGAACGGCACCTTCCTCGACGGCGCCGAGATCCCCGTCGCGGAACGCCGGGATCTCCACTCCCACCAGCGGATCCGTCTCGGCCTGCACGCCGAGGGCACCGTCACCGTGCACGCCGTCCGGGAGGGATGACCGTGGCCTTCTTCCAGCGCCTGATCGAGCGGTGGTGGTCGTTCTGGGCCGTCGCCGGCGGCATCGGGCTGACCCGTCTCACCCCGCCACCGCCGCCGCAGGTCGACCCGTGGCTCTCGGCGGGGGAGGTGGCCGCCCAGGCCGAGCGCGCGGCGGTCGCCGACGCGGCGTCGGCGATGTTCAACCAGTGGTCGTTCGGCGGTCCGGGCGACCCGCCCTCGGAGGTCTTCGACCCGCCGTTCGTCCGGGAACTGCGGCACCGCCGGGAGACGGCGATCGGCGCGCTGCGCACCGCACATCGGCTCACCGGCGAGCAGCTCCGGGAGGCCCGCCGCCGCCGCGACGAGTCGCAGGCCCGGATGGACGACGCCCGGGCCCGGATGTCCGGTCTGGCGTCCCGGGAGGACGCCGACGAGCTGGACCCGGTCTTCGAGCCGGTGGAGGGCCCGCGGGAGGGCGACCGGACACCCTGGGAGGGCGAGTCCACGCCGCTGCGGCTGATCTGGCGGCTGCTCATCCTGGCCGTGCTGATCGCGGCCGAGGCGATCCTGCAGTACACCGTCTTCGACTACTTCCTCGGCACCGCCGGACGGGACGAGGTGACCCGGTGGATGGCGCTGCTGGTCTCGGCGGTGGTGGTGCTCGGGCCGTTCCTCTCCGGGACGCTGCTGCGCAGCCGGGCGGCGACCGGCGGGGAACGGCACGGCTGGTACGCGTTCGCCGTCCTCGCCGCGAGCTGGCTCTTCGTCATCGTGGTGCTCGGGCTGGTCCGCGGCCGGGTGCTGGAGGCCGGGGTGCCGGCGACCGGGCGGCTGCACGTCACCCCGCTCACCGTGATCCTGATGTTCGTCGCGCTGATGCTGGTCGGCGGGTCGATGGCGTTCATGCTCGGGCTGGCCCGGCGGCACCCGTTCCAGGAGGCGTACGTCCGCAACCGTGCCCACCGCGACCGGTACGAGCTGGTGATGCGGACCATCGCGGCCCGGCTGAACCCCGCGTACGTGACGCCGGACGAGGGCGAGGACCCGCTCGACGTCCAGGAGCGGGCGATCCGGGAGGCGTACGCGGCGGCCGAGGAGGCGTACTTCGCGGCGCTGGCCCGGGCCGTCGGGGATCCGGCGTTCACCGAGGCGGTCCAGCACCGGCGGGGATCGCAGGTCCGGTCGTGAGCGGGGCGGTGCTGCGGATCGCGCGGACGCACTTCCCGGTCACCGCGCTCGGGCCGGGCCGCCGTTTCGGCGTCTGGGTGCAGGGCTGCCCGCTGGCGTGCCGGGGCTGCATGTCGCTGGACACCTGGGCGCCGGAGGAGGGCACCGCGATCGCGCCGGCCGAGCTGGCCGGGCGCTGGCGGGAGGCGGTCCGGCAGGGCGCCACCGGGCTGACCGTCAGCGGTGGCGAGCCCCTGGCCCAGCCGGTGGCGCTGGCCGCGTTCCTGGCCGCGGCGGCGACCGGCGAGCACGACGTGCTGATCTTCACCGGGTACGAGCCGGAGGAGCTGGACGAGCGGCAGCGGCAGGCGGCCTCGTACGCGGACGTGCTGATCACCGGCCGGTACGACGCGTCCCGCCCGACCCGGCTGATCTGGCGCGGCTCGGCGAACCAGCGGATGCGGGTGCGGACCGAGCTGGGGCGCCGCCGCTACGAGCCCTTCCTGGAGCTGGAGCCGGAGCGCCCGCCGCTGGAGTTGTCCGCCGGCGCGGACGGGGTGCGGCTGATCGGCGTGCCCACCCGGGGGACCCTGCCGCGCCTGGAGCGGGATCTGCGCGCCCGCGGGCTGGACGCCGGGGTGACGTGGCGGCCGTCCGCGCGTCCCTGAGAAGGCCCGTCAGCCGCCCGGGACCGCGCGCAGGGCGATGTCGACGGTGCGATGCAGGCTGGCCCGGTCGGCGCCGGCGGCCGCGTGCACCGCGTTGCCCTCGCTGACCACCATCACGTAGCGGGCCAGTCCGGCCGGGTCGGTGCCCGCCGGCAGGTCACCCTCGGCGACCGCCCGGCGCAGGCGTTCCGCGAGCGCCTGCTCCCCGGCGAGCCGGCTCGCGGCGAGGAACTCGGCGACGCCCGCACTCCCGGTGGCCAGCCCGCCCTGGATCGACAGGCACCCGGGTGGCCGGTCCGCCCTGGTCAGCGCGTCGGCGTTGGTGTGCAGGAAGGTCGCGATGACCGCGAAGCCCGTCTCCTGTCGCAAGGCCTCTCCGGCGTACGCCATGTCCACCGCAGCGTAGCGCGCGATCGCCGCCCGGAAGAGCTGCTCCTTGTTGCCGTAGGCGGCGTACATGCTCGGGCGGTTGATGCCCATCGCCTCGGTGAGATCGCTGAGTGACGCGCCCTCGTAGCCGCGCCGCCAGAACACCTCGACGGCCCGGTCCAGTACCGCGTCGGCGTCGAAGCCCCGCGGCCGTCCCCGGTCCCGTGCCGTTCCGCTCATCGCCGTCTCCTTCCCGGGTCTGGGTGACACAGCTCATCTTAACCGATCGGTACAGAAATAGGCGGGGCGGTGGTAGCGTTCCGACTTGCGTACCGATCGGTACAGAAATAGTCGAGGAGACGATCGTCATGGCACAGCTCACCGGCAAGAACGCCCTCGTCACCGGCGCGACCTCGGGCATCGGGCTCGCGGCCGCCCGCCGGCTGGCGGACGAGGGTGCGCACGTCTTCCTCACCGGGCGCCGGACGGAGGCGCTGGACGCCGCGGTCGCCGGGATCGTCGCGGCGGGTGGCAGCGCCACCGGGATCCGGGCGGACGTCGCCGACCTCGGTGACCTGGAGCGGGTCGCCGCGGCGGTCCGCGAGCGGGGGAACGGGCTCGACGTGCTCTTCGCGAACGCGGGCGGCGGCGAGTTCGCGGCGCTCGGCGACATCACCTGGCAGCACTACGCGGACACGTTCAACACCAACGTCGGCGGCACGCTCTTCACCGTCCAGACCCTGCTGCCGCTGCTCAACCGGGGCGCCTCGGTGATCCTGACCAGCTCCAACATCGACGTGAAGGGCGCGGCGGCGTTCAGCGTCTATGCCGCCAGCAAGGCCGCGCTCCGCTCGTTCACCCGCAGCTGGGCCGCGGAGCTCGCCGGCCGGGACGTCCGGGTGAACAGCATCGCGCCCGGTCCGATCGGGACGCCCGGGCTCAGCGGTCTCGCGCCCGACCCGGAGGCCGCCGAGCAGCTGCTGAAGAACCTGGCGTCCGGCGTACCGATGAACCGGCTGGGACGCCCGGAGGAGATCGCCGACGCGGTGGTCTTCCTCGCCTCCCCGGCGAGCACCTTCATGACCGGGGCGGAGATCTATGTCGACGGGGGTGCCAGCCAGATCTGACACATGGTGGGCGGCACCACTTTCGGGTGATTGACGCGGCGAAGGCTGGGTACGGTGACATTCGGTTGATCTCCATCGTGTGGCCGTGCCGGGTTCCTTCGCCGCCCGGCCCGGCCCGTCGTTGATGCCGTTGTAGCCGATCAAGCCGAGGGGTTCCCGGGTCGTGAATGTGTTCGCCGAGACGTTGCTGGCCGCGCCGATGGCGCCGATGGTGGCGTGGGTGGTGCTGATGCTGCTCTCGCTGCCCGCACTGCTGTTGCTGGCCGCTCCACGGGCGCTGCGCAGCCCACGGCAGGCGGCCGTGGAGACCGTCGGCGCGCTCCGCCGGTACCGCCGGGAACTCGCCGTCCGCCGGGCCAAGGCGACCGAGGCCGCGCGCTTCGCCGACGAGGTCTCGGTCGCGGCGGAGCGGGCGGACGAGGCGGCGCAGCGATGGCACGACTGCTGGGCGCAGGCGGACCGGCACGTCGACGAGGTCTGGCAGGCATGGCAGGACGCCGAGCGGGAGCTCGCCCGGATGCGGGTGGCGGGTGCGTTCCGGCTCTGCGCCAGCCAGCGCACCACCGCCGAGTACGCCGACCGCGAGCGGTACCTGCACCGGGCCGTCCGCGACGCGGTCGACCGCGGTGACCTGCCGGCCGCCACCCTGACCGAGGTGCTCGCCGGGCGCGGTGACTGGGACGCCCGACGGCACCCGGTGGAGCAGGAGCTGGTCGTGCAGCAGGCGGTCGTCGCGCACCGGGAGCGGGTGTACCGGCAGGCCGCCGCGGCGGAGCGGACCGCGTGGCACGACGCGCAGCTCGCCCTCTCGGCGCGGGGCAGCCTCCGGCACGAGGCGGGTCGCGCGGGTGCGCAGGCGGCGGCGCTCCGCCACGACCTGCCCGCGAGCGTGCGTCACCAGCGGGCCGCGAGCCGCCGTCTCGTCGTACAGCAGGCGGCCTGAACGACGCCGCCCGCCGGGCGGCCTGAGGGAAGCCTCCCGGCGCGGGGCCGCCTCCCGCTGATCCTCGCGGATTGTCCGTACTGACTATCCTGTGCGGAGATTCGGACGGCGGGGAGGCCACGTGTCGACGGAGAAGACGACCGGCGAGGATTTCGCTCGCATGCTGGACACCACGGTCGGGGCACTCCGTGCCGTGCGGGCCACCCCGGAGGACGAGGAGGCGGCCCGCGAGCGCCGGATCGGCGAGGCCGCCGACGGACAGGTCCGGGCCGAGTTCGGTGCCGACGGCCGGCTGCAGTCGGTGACGTTCGACCCGCGCCTGATGCGGCTCAGCTCGGCCGAGCTCGGTGAGTACGTGGTCGAGGCGGTGAACACGGCGATCGACGCGATGCGCGGCGCCTCGCCGGCCGCACCCGAGACGGGCGACCTGGGACGGCTGACCGAGCAGCTGGAGGAGATCCGGGACACCGCGGTGCCGCGGCTGGGCGCGTTCCTGCAGGCGCTCACCGACGCGCAGGCGCGGATGACGCCGGGCGGCCCACGGTGAGCGGCTTCCAGGTCGAGCCCGCGCTGCTGCGCTCCGGCGGTGACCAGGTGATCGGCGTGGCCGAGCGGTTCATCGGCGACCTGGACGGCTTCGAGTCCCGGATGCAGGGGTACGGCGAGCCCTGGGGCGGCGACGACATCGGCACGCTGATCGGCACCGTCTACACCGCCGTCTCGGCCTGGGTGCTCGACTGCATCGGCGTGGCCGCCGAGGAGATCGGGTCGGCCGGCAGCGACGTGACGCTGATGGCCGACAACTACGAGGCCGCCGACCAGGACGTGGCCGACGGCATGACCGGCATGCAGAAGATGCTGGGCTGACGCGATGGGACTCCAGCTCCCCGGCGAGCTGATCACCGCGCTCGGCTGGATCGGCCTGAGCTGGCCGGAGGCCGACGAGGAGAAGCTCTTCGAGATGGGCCAGGCCTGGATCGAGTTCGGCGGCCGGGTGGCGGGCGCCTCCGGCGAGGCGTCCTCGGCCGCGGCGGCGATCTGGCAGCAGCACGAGGGCGACGCGATCCAGGCCTTCCAGAAGTGGTGGACGAAGGCGGACAGCGGTCCCGGCACCCTGCCCGACTACGCGAACGCCGCGATGCTGGTCGGCACCGGGATGATCATCTGTGCGGCGATCGTGCTGGTCCTGAAGATCCAGATGATCGTGCAGCTGGTGATCCTCGTGATCGAGGTGGCGCAGGCGATCGCGACCGCGATCGCCACGTTCGGCGCCTCGCTGGCCGAGATCCCGATCTTCCAGACCATCACCCGGGAGATCGTCGGCATGCTGATCGACCAGGTGATCTCGGAACTGCTCAATGGCTAGGCACCATTCGCCGTCGAGCTCGACGACGCGGGGCGGCGCGGCCCGGCCGTCGCGGGCCGGGCGGCTGGTCAGCCAGGCGCTCGAGGCCGCACCGTCGGCGCCCCGGCGGCGCAGGTCCGCGCCCGAGGTCAAGCGGGACGACAGCCTGCCCGAGTTCGTCGTCCGGATCGAGCGCAAGAGCTCCTACAAGCAGGGCGCCTGGCTGGAGAAGTCCCGGTCGCTGAAGAAGCTCAGCGACGAGGGCAAGCTCTTCAAACAGGCCAACCCGGTCGCCCGCAACGGCAGCATCACCCGTGGCTACAAGGCCCGCGTCGAGAGTCTCATCAAGAAGAAGTACGACGAGGACGACCCGATGCGCGACAAACTGCTCACGGCGCTGAAGAAGACGAACCCCGATCACGTGTGGGAGCTGCAACTCGGCGGCGCCGACGACCGCAGTAACCTGAAGCTGCTGGACGGGCATACGAACCAGGACATCGGCCGGGAGATCCGGAAACAGATCGCCAAGCTCCCGAACGGTACGCCGATCCGAATAGAGGTAGTGGATTGAACCCCGAGCTTCGGGAGCTCATCGAGGAGCTGCGCACCGACCTCGCGGTGACCGGCGCCGGCGCCGAGGCGTGGGCGCACATCAACGCGGGCGCTCCGGCCGAGCGGATCCCGGCCGGCACGCCGCAGCCGGTCCGCGAGCTCCTGGAGGTCGCCGACGGGATCGGTGCCGGCCCCTTCGAGCTGATCTCGCTCGGCATGTACGACCACTACCAGGGCCTGCTGCAGCACATGCCGGACTTCACCGGGGTGGCCGACGACCCCGGCGCCTGGTTCCACCTCGGCACGATGGACGAGGAGCCGTTGCTGCTGCGGCGGGACACCGGCGAGGTCTGGTGGGTACCGCCGACCAGCACCGACGAGTGGTTCGCCCGCGAGGAGTTCGCGATGGCGATGCCGAGTCTCGAGTTCTTCCTCGTCCTCTACGTCTTCGGCCCCCGGTATGCGGACGTCGCCTTCGACGAGTTCGAGAACGAGGAGACCGACCGCTGGTGGGCCTTCCTCGAGGAGCACGACCTGACCACCGTCCCCGGGGACGACGACTACGACGATGACGATGAGGAGACCGGCGCGTGACGGTGACCCGTGAGCAGCTCACCGCCCTCTGGGGTGCCGACGGCCTGCTCTCCTTCCCGGCCGGGCTCTTCGACGACGTGCTCGGCCCGCTCGGCGACGGCGTCCTCCCCCCGGAGAACCTGTTCCCGGCGCACGTCCCGATCCTGTTCGACGCCGCCGTCGAGGTGGAGGGCCTGGAGCTCTTCTCCAAGATGAAGATCGAGATCGGCGACGAGGGGCCGCGGATCTACATCGTGCTGGGCAGCTCCCCGGAGAACCCGTCGCTGCTCTTCTGCCTCGAGGCGGAGACCGGCGTGGTGATCCTGCTGGACCTGGCGACGCCGAACTTCGAGCAGGTCAACGCGACGTTCGCGGCCTTCGTCGAGTTCCTGTACCGCCTCGGCCAGCTGATCGAGACCGACCCGGGCGGCCGGGAGCGGGCGGTCCGGGCCCGGCAGATCCGCGGCACGCTGATGGCCGTCGACTCCTCCGCCTTCGTCGACCCGGAGGCCTGGTGGAGCATGGCCTTCGACGAGCTGGAGTCGACCGGCGGCTGACCGGGGTCAGAGCAGGCCCTCGGTGCGCAGGGCGGTGAGCAGCGGGGGCAGGGTGACCGCGGCCGCGCGGGCGTATCCGTCGGCCGACGGGTGGAAGCGGTCCGCGCCGAACATCCGGACCGGGTCGGCGGCGAAGTGCGGGTTGAGCAGGCCGGCCAGCGAGAACGAGTGACCGCCGGCGGCCGTCACCTCGGTGCGCTGCGCGGCGGCCAGGCGGCGGCTGCGCAGGCTGGCCAGCCAGCTCAGCGGCGGCCGCAGCGGGGGCAGGACCCCCAGGTCGGGGCAGGTTCCGACGACGACGTGGCAGCCCGCGGCGCGCAGCCGGCGTACCGCGTCGCCGAGGTGCCGGGCGGCGGTGCGCAGCGGCGCGAACCGGGTGACGTCGTTACCGCCGACGTAGATGACGGCGAGGTCGGGCGCCCGCCGCAGCGCCGCCTCCACCTGATGATCCAGATCGGACGACATCGCCCCGACGATCGCCTGCCGGTGCAGCCGGATCCGGCGGCCGGTCCGCCGGGCGAGTGCGGTGGCGAGCAGGAAGCCGGGAGTCTCCCTCGGCCGGGCCGTACCGTAACCGGCCGCGAACGAGTCACCCAGCAGGACCATCGTCAGGGGCCGCCCGGCTCGCCGGCGGCCGATCTCGGCCTCGCCGCCGGGCGGCGGGCTGGTCGCCAGCGGGATCGTGCGCTGGACGCCGATCACCTGGCGGACCAGGACGGCCGCGGTACCGGCGGGCAGGGCGGCGACCACGCCGAGGATCTCGATCACGCGACGACGGTAGGAACACCGGCCGGTCTGTCGCGAGATCAGCCGCTGTCCGATCACCGTCCACTGTCGGCGATGGCCCCGGCCGTTCGCGCGGAGCGGCTGTCCGGCCGCGTCAGCCTCTCGTGCGGAGCGCCTGCCCGGCCGCGTCAGCCTCTCGTGCGGAGCGCCTGCCCGGCCGCGTCAGCCTCTCGTGCGGAGCAGCCGTCCGGCGAGGCCGGCGATCCGGAAGAACCGGGCGATCCGGCGCGGCGGGCCGTCCCGGAACATCATGTCGAGACCCCGCTGCGACATCGCCGCGGCCTTGGCGGCGCGCGGGAACATCCGTTTCTCGTACGCCGCCACGGCCGCGCCGACATCGCCGGTGCGCAGCAACTCCCGGGCCAGGTCCGCGCCGTCGATCAGGGCGAGGTTCGCGCCCTCCCCGGCGAACGGCGACATGAGGTGGGCGGCGTCCCCGATCAGCGTCACCCCGGGAACCGGATCCCAGCGGAGCCCGGCCGGCAGCGCGTGGATCGGCCGCGGCACCACGGTGTCGTCGCAGTCCCGGATCAGGTCGGTGAGTTCCGGCGCCCAGCCGTCGAACTCCCGCAGCAGAGCGTGCCGGGCGCTTACCGGATCGGCCCAGTCGACGCCGCCGGTCGCGGCCCAGTCCTCGGGGACCCGGAACCCGCACCCGAGTGCGAGGTGGTCCCCGCCGTGGCCGCCGATGTACCGGTTGCCGGTGAGCGCGAAGAGGCTGCCCCGCCCGGTGACCGCGAGGTGCCGGGCCTCCGGCGCGGCGTGCCCGATCTCGACCAGCGTGATCCCGGAGTAGTGCGGCTTCGCCGTGGTGAGCAACGGCCGGACCCGGGACCAGGCCCCGTCGGCGCCGACGATCAGCCCGGCGCGCACGGTCCGGCCGTCGGCGAGTGTCAGCTCCGGAGCGGCGGCGGGCACGCGAGGGGTGGCGGGCACGCGAACTGTGGCGGGTTCGCGAGCTGTGGCGGGTTCGCGAGCTGTGGCGGCGGTGACCTTGGCGTTCCAGGTGATCGTGCCCGGGGTCAGGGAGTCGATGAGCAGCTGCCGCAGGACGGTGCGGTCGATCTCCGGGCGCCCGCGCCCGCCGTTGCGGTCCGGGAGGTCGGCCAGGACCCGTCCGCCGCTGTCCAGCACCCGGACCGCCTCGCCGCCGGGGTGGGTCCGCGCCCGGAACTCCTCGATCAGCCCGGCCTCGCGGAGCGCGACCTGCCCGGTGTCGTGGTGGATGTCGAGCGAGCCGCCCTGCCGCCGGGCGTCCGCGGACGGGTCGGCCTCGTAGACGGTGACGGACCGCCCGTGCCGTTGCAGGATGCGCGCGCAGATCAGCCCGCTGAGCCCCGCGCCGACGACGGCGATCTCCGGTTCCGGTGAGGAAGTCATGCCGGGAACGCTATTCGTGACGAACGCCGTTCGTCAAGGACGGTGTTCGTCGAGAATGCAGTTCGTCGAGAGCGCTGTTCGATTGACGAACGGGGTTCGTGGCGAATAGCGTTCCGGACATGGCGCCGCGTGACCCGTTCCGGACATCCGAGGTGGCCAGCCGCCGCAGCCGCCCGGCCAAGCCGCCGCTGAGCCGGGACGCGATCGTTGAGGAGGCGTACCGGCAGGTCATCGCCCCGGACGGCGCCGGGATGAGCCTGCGCCGGGTCGCGCTCGCCCTGGACACCGGGCCGGCCTCGCTCTACGCCTATGTGGACGATCTCACCGAGCTGCAGGCGCTGGTGCTCGACCGGGCCCTCGACGACGTGACGGTCGGTGCGCCCGGCGACCCCTGGCGGGCCCGCCTGGACCTGATCCTCGGCTCCTACCTGCGGGCGATATCGGCCAGTCCGGCGCTGGCCCGGCTCGCCTTCGGGGCCATCGCCGTCGGTCCCAACGCGCTGCGCATCACCGAGGCGGTGCTGGAGGTGCTCGCCGGCGCGGGCGTCGACCGGGCGACCGCGGCGTGGGCCGTCGACCTGCTCACCATGTTCGTCAGCGCCCAGGCCGCCGAGCACGCGCCCACCATGCACGCCGCGGAGCCGGGTGGGCACGCTGCGGAGCCGGGTGGGCCGGTGGCGCAGGCGCTCGATCGGGCCTCGGCGGAGGCGTTTCCGCACGTGTACGCCGCTCGCGGGGATCTGCTCTCCGGCAGCGGGGAGGAGCGGTTCGCCTGGGCCGCCGACGTGCTGATCCGGGGCATCCTCGCCCGCGCGGGCCAGGCACCGGGCTGACCGTCCACCTCGGGGTCAAGACCGTTCTCCGGTACGCCGAGGAGTGGCCGGCCGCCTTTTGAGCGGGGCGGCCGGGCTCTCGCCGTACCGGAGGAAAGGTTGTCGTCAGGCTAGGAAGGACGTGCGGGTCGGTGGCATGTCGCTGGTGCCGTCGCGGTGATCCTTCACGGCCAGGACCTGGTTCACGCCGATGTTGGCGCGTTCGAAGGCGAGCGCCGACGCGGCCATGTAGAGCCGCCACACCCGGGCCCGTCCCGGGCTGGTCAGGCGGACGCCGCGGGACCACTCGGCCTCCAGGTTCGTCACCCAGGCGCGCAGGGTGCGGGCGTAGTGCTCGCGCAGCGCGTGCACGTCGCGGACCTCGAAACCGGCGCGTTCCAGCAGCGTGACGGTGGTGCCGACGGGTGCCAGCTCGCCGTCCGGGAAGACGTACGCGTCGATGAAGCCGCGCTGGTGCGACTCCTCGGGCGCGTGCCGGAGCGCCGAGATCTGGTGGTTGAGCAGGCGGCCGCCCGGCTTGAGCTGGCCGTACAGGATGCGGGCGTACTCCAGGTACGGGCCGGTGCCGACGTGCTCGGCCATGCCGACGCTGGAGATCGCGTCGAACGGGCCGTCGTCCAGCTCGCGGTAGTCCTGCACCCGGATCTCCACCTGGTGGCCGAGGCCCGCGTCGTCGACCCGCTTCCGGGCGTACGCGGCCTGCTCGGCGGAGATGGTGATGCCGACCACCTGGACGCCGTACTCCTTGGCGGCGTGCATCGCCAGGCTGCCCCAGCCGCATCCGACGTCGAGCAGGCGCTGGCCGGGGCGCAGCTCCAGCTTGCGGCAGATCAGGTCGAGCTTGTCGCGCTGGGCGTCGGCCAGCCCGTAGCCGGGGTCGTCCGACGTCCAGTACGCGCAGGAGTAGACCATGCTCTCGCCGAGGACGAGCCGGTAGAAGTCGTTGCCGACGTCGTAGTGGTGTCTGATCGCCTGGCGGTCCCGGCCCCGGCTGTGCCGGGCGCCGGTGACCGCCATCTCCTCGGGCGGCGGCTTGGGCTGGCTGCCGATGATGCCCAGCCGCAGCGCCTCGCCCATCGCGGCGCGCAGCGGTACCTCCGTCACCCCGGGCGCCTGCCAGAGCAGCGGCGCGAGGCGGGTGAGCACGTCGTAGAGGTCGCCCTCCACGTCCATGTCGCCGGAGACGTACGCCCGGGCCAGCCCGAGCTGGTTGGGCTGCCAGACGAGGCGGCGCAGTGCCCGCCGGTGCCGGATGACCACGACCGGGGCGCCGGCGGGCCCGGCCTCCGAGCCGTCCCAGGCGCGCAGCCGGACCGGTAGGGGGGTCTGCAGCAGCGTCTCGAGGAGGCTCTTGAGCCGGACGGCGGTGGTGTCGGTGGGATTCCTGGTCAGCATGGGACCTCCCGAGGGTGGTGCTTGACCGTCGATCGCTCCACTATCCGCCCAGCTCAACTGTTTATATAAGATCCTTCTATAGTTTTGTGGCCGACGACTCACCCCCGGCCGGGTCGGTCCTCCACCATGTCGTCCAGCGGCAGGTCCACGGCGTCGGTGGCGGCCAGGCTCGCCGTCACCCCGGCCCAGCGGAACAGCATGGCCGTCGCCGCCGCGTTGTCCGCCGCGTCCAGCCCGGCGATCTTCGCGCCGTGGTTCGCGCCCGGCGCCACGAACAGCGCGGAGTCGTGCCGGCTCGGGGTGAACCGCTCGGCGCTCCACGGGTCGTTCTGGCCGTAGACGAAGAGCATCCGCTCCGACGAGGTCCGTACCCAGGCGTCGACGTCGCGCATCGGGCGCGGGTCGTAGCGCCGCCGCAGCTCCGGGGGGAGCGACGAGTTCGCGGTGTAGAGGCCCGGGTAGTGGCGCAGGCCGCGCAGGTGCTCGAAGCGCAGGCTCGGCCAGCCCAGCTGACTCGCGGCCTGGAAGTAGTACGGCCAGTAGTACTCCAGACCCTGATCGGTGTAGAAGCTCCAGCCGGCCACCGTGTCGACCCAGTCGTAGATCTCCTCGTCGGTCGCGGTCGCCGCGTCCGGCACCGTCGCGCAGTCGTCCGACGAGCTGTACTGCCAGAACGCCCAGACCGTGTCGAGAACGGTCATCTCGAACGACCTGTCGGCGGTCCCGATGCTCCCGTCGAACGTCCAGCCCTGCTCGGCGGCGTCCGCCTCCAGCCGGGGGAGCAGCGTGTCCCGGCGGCGCAGCGCCTCGGCCTGCACGTCGTCGAGGGCGGCCCGGCACGCCTTGTCGCCGACCGTACCGAAGAAGTGATCGTAGGCCCTGTCCTCGTCGTTGACCGCGTCGTTCGGGGCCACGTAGGCCACCACGCCGTCCACGTCGTCGGGGTAGAAGCGCCGGTGGTAGACCGAGGTCATCCCGCCCTTGCTGCCGCCGGTCTGGATCCAGTGCCCGGAGTAGACACCCTTGAGCGCGGTGACGATCCGGTGCTCGTCGTCCGCCTCCTGCCGGATGGTCAGGTCCGACCAGTCGGCCGGGTCGGGGCGCGACGGGGTGAAGAAGCGGTGCTCGACCGAGACCTGGTTGCCGCCGAGCAGCGCGGTCGGCTCGGTCTGGGTCGGCCTGGGGGTGGCGGCGAGGCCGTACCCGCTGGTGTAGAGGACGGTCGGCGCGGTCTCCGAGCGGTGCAGCAGGGTCAGGCGCTGGTCGTAGGAGCCCCGATCGGGGTGGCGGTGGTCGGCCGGCTGCCGGTAGGTCAGCACGAAGAACCGGTAACCGGTGCCGTCGGTCTCCGAGACGACGGTGAGGCCGGGTACCGCTTCCAGCCGATCGAGCAGCGGGTCGTCCGAGGCGCGCGCGGCGGTGGCCGGCGAGAGCACGACCAGCAGCGAGGCGAGGATGGCGACGATGCGTGTCTTCACGGTGACACCATATCGACGTGCGGCTATCGCTGAACATGGAGCGCTTCGCATACGTCGATAGACCCTGTGAGACCCCGAAAACTACTCGCCTACCTCCTGCCGGCTGCCGCCGTCGTCACCGCGGGAGTGATCGTCCTGCCCGCGCTGGCGGCGGAGACCCCCGCCGACCTGACCGACGACGGAGGCACCCTCACGTCCCAGTACGCGGCCGGATCGGCCGCCGAGGGCCTGGACAAGCTGACCGACAACGACGCCACGACCAAGTACCTCACCCACAACACCAGCGGCTGGGTGCAGTACCAGGCGAAGACCGCGACCGTCGTCGACCGCTACTCCATCACCTCGGCGAACGACGCGCCGGACCGCGACCCGGTGGACTGGACGCTGCAGGGTTCGGCCGACGGCGGCACCTGGACGACGCTCGACCAGCGCTCCGGGCAGACCTTCGCGGCGCGGGCGCAGACCCGGGGCTTCCTGGTCACCGGTGTCCCCGCGGCGTACGCGTACTACCGGCTGAACGTCACCGCGAACGGCGGGTCCCCGGCGCTGCAGATGGCCGAGTGGCGGCTCTGGCCGCAGGGTGACGGCGTACCCGCCGCGCCCAGTGGTCTCGTCGCCGCCGCGGTCGGCACCGACCAGGTCGACCTCGGCTGGACGGACGAGTCCACCGTGGACGACGGCGGGTACCCGGAGACCGGCTTCGCGATCGAGAGCGCCGAGGAGGGCGCGGCCTGGACGACCGTCGCCACCGTGCCGGCCGAGACCGTCACCTACACCGACCACACGGCGCTGGGTGCGAGCACCCGCAGTTACCGGGTCCGGGCGGTCGGCACGGGCGACACGGCCTCCGCGCCGACCGCGGCGGTCACCGTCACGGCGCCGGAGACCGGCGTCGACATCACCGACATGTACGGCGTCATCACCGACGAGCACAACCGCACCGGCAGCGAGGGCGCCGAGAAGATCGCCGACAACGCGACCGGCACCAAGTACTACACCGGCGACACCACGTCCTGGATCAAGCACACCGCCAAGGTCCGCTCGGTGGTCACCGAGTACACGCTGACCTCGGCGAACGACGCGGCCGACCGGGACCCGAAGAGCTGGGTGCTGGAGGGCTCGAACGACGACACCACGTGGACCGCGCTGGACAGCCGGACCGGCGAGACGTTCGCGGCCCGGCTGCAGCGCCGGGACTACACGTTCACCAACACGACGGGCTACCTGTCGTACCGGCTGCGGGTCACCGCCAACAACGGCGCCGGCCAGCTGCAGCTCGCCGAGTGGGAGCTCTTCGGTACGGGTACCACCGCGGCACCGTCACCCGCGGCGCCCACCGCGCTCACCGCGACCGCCGTCACCGGTGACCAGGCGATCCTCACCTGGGCCGCCGCGGACCGGTGGGCGACCGGGTACACCCTGGAGCGCTCCACCGACGGGCAGAGCTGGAGCTACACCCGGTCGCTGGCGGCCGGCACCACGAAGGCGTACGACCTCGGTCTGACCGGGGCGACGGCGTACCTCTACCGGATCCGGGCGAAGAACGCGACCGGCGCCTCCGGCCCGTCCGCGACGGCGACCACGACCACCGGCTCGGCGGAACTCCCGGCGACCTGGCAGGAACACTGGCTCGAGCACACGCAGTCGCTCACCCGGGTGTCGTACAACGACGGGCTCGCCGTCTACCTGGACCCGGACATGGACACCGCGCAGGCGGCCTGGCTGACCGAGTTCACCGGGAAGCTGTGGGCGTACACCAGGCAGACGTACGGCGACTTCAGCAACCCGCGGCTCGCGGCCGTCTTCCACCAGGGGAAGTACGGCGGCGGCCACCCGGCGACGGTCTTCGACGACAGCCACGACAACCGGAACGTCATCGACATCGGCTACTCGAACTGGGTCTCGACGGACACCCAGGCGCGGGACATGACCTCGCACGAGATCGCGCACATCGTCGAGCTCAGTGGGTACGGCGTGCACGAGTCGCCCGCCTTCGCCCTCTGGAAGGACAGCAAGTGGGCCGAGATCTTCCAGTACGACGCGTACGTCGGCACGGGGATGACGGCCGACGCGGAGCGCTGGTACGCCGCGAAGACGGCGGGCACGGATGACTTCCCGCGGGCGGGTACGGCCTGGTTCAAGAACTGGTTCTACCCGATCTGGCGCGATCACGGGCACAGCGCCCCGCTCGCGAAGTTCTTCCAGCTGCTGGCGGCGAACTATCCGCAGGCCAACGGCTCGTACGCGCGTGACATGAACATGGGCGAGTTCGTCCACTTCTGGAGCGGCGCGGCCGGGGCGGACCTGAAGCCGCTGGCCACCGCGGCCTTCGGCTGGACCGACGAGTACGAGGCCCAGTACCAGCAGGCCCGCACCGAGTTCCCCGCCGTCACGTACTGACGTTCCCGGCCGGCGCTGGGGGGTGTCTCAAGGCCCTCGACACACCCCTCAGCACCAGCCGACAGGTCGGGTGGCCGCCGGGCTGGGGTCAGGCGCCGTACTTGTCGTACGAGACGGTCCAGTCGCCGAGGCCGTTCCAGATCTGGAGGGTGCGAGGGCTGTTCTTCACGTCGACGACGTCGCCGACGATGAAGTTCTCGTAGACCCACTTGGCGTCGGCGGTGCTCAGGTTGATGCAGCCGTGGGAGCGGTTCGACTGGCCGAGCTGGCTGTTCCACGGGGCGGCGTGCAGGAACTCACCGGAGTACGAGATGCGGGTGCAGTACTCGATCTCCTCGGAGTCGTAGTAGTACGGGTTGCTCGGGTCGGAGACGCCGTAGCTCGCCGAACTCATGTTGTGCGTGCGCTCCTTGGAGAGCACCACGTGCGGGCCGCCCGCGGTCCAGAAGCTGACCGTCTGGCCGTCGGCGCCCTTGGTGGTGCCGCCCATGCCGAAGCTGCTCCTCATGGTCCGCACGACCTTGCCGTCGATGTAGACCTTGGTCATGTGGGTGCGGGTGTCCGCGATCGCGATCAGCTGGCGCCCGATCTTGAAGTCGGCCGACGCGTTGCGGGCGCCGTAGACGCCCTTGCCGAGCTTGACGCCGAACAGGTTCACCTTGACCTTGACCGTGGTGCCGGCGGTCCAGTACTTCGCCGGGCGCCAGTGCACGATCTTGTCGCTGACCCAGTAGAACTTGCCCTCGACCGACGGGGAGGTCTTGACCTCGATCGCCTTCTCCACCGCGTTCTTGTTGACGCTGTGGTTGAAGGCGACGATGACCGGCTGGCCGGCGCCGTACGTGCCGCCGTCCTTGAGTACGGAGAGCGCGTTCGACTGGAAGGTGATCTTCGCGAGGGTGTCCGGGTCGATGGTCTTGAACGAGGAGTTCAGCTCCTGCTCGACGCCGAGGCTGTCGGTGACCGTGGCCACCACCTTGTAGGTCTTCGAGTACGCCAGGTCCTCGCTCGACGTCCACGTTCCGTCGGCGTCCAGCGAGCCGTCGATCTTCGCCTTGCCCGCCGTGACGGTGACCGACTTCAGCGTGCCCCCGGCGGCCGCGACGGTGATCGCCTTCAGCGGCGAGACGTCGGTGGCGTCGTCCTCGGGCGTCACGGTCAGCGTCACCGGCGCCGCGGTGGCCTCCTGGTTGTTCGCCACCGGCTCGACCCAGGTGGTGCTGCCGGTGCCGACGCTCGCCGTACCGCGTGCGGAACATCCGGCGGCCGTCGCGGCCGTGGCAACACCGAGGGTGCCGATGATGACCTTGCGTCGCTGAATCATGGCTCTCACATTCGCGGTCAGGCGCGCCGGGCTTGGAGGGGTCGCGCCCTGAAGGAGGTCATCTTGACAGATCTGGATCCCGCGCGGTAACCCGGATCGACGCTGATTTCGGACTCTGACCGCTTTGAACCATGATGTCCACCGGGGAGGATGATGGCGGTCACTCGGGATCCGACCGGTTCAGGATGGTGACGCCGGCGGCGTAGCGGATCAGGTCACCGTCGGTGATGTCGAGGCCGTCGTCGACCGTGATCTCCAGGACGGCGTCCCAGTCGTCGACGTCCACCTCCAGGGTCACCTTTTGCGCGGTGCGGGTGAGCGTGGCGTCGTACCCGGAAATCTTTTGATCTGGATTGTTGATTTTGTGGTGTTCGCGGAGGACGGTGCGGAAGCCCGCGGTGCTCGTGCCGGGTGCGCGGAACGTCATCCGGGAGGCGCTGACCGTGTCGGTGATCAGGCCGTTCGGACTGAATTCAAGATCAAAAGGTGGGAGTACGGCGATCGACGCGCCGGTCAGCGAGTCGGCGAGCGCGACCACCTCCTCCGGCGTGTAGGTGTCGTCGGTGGCCAGCAGCATCCACTCGCCGGCCGACTCCCGCCAGGTCAGCGTGAGCTGTTTCGCCGGTGCGACGTCGACCGTGCGCAGCGTGCCGGTGTGCCCGCGGACCGTCATCGTCTCCGCGGTCGCGCCCTCCGGCGGGGCGGGCTCGGCGCCGGCGACGGTGACCGTGACGTCCGCGTGGTCCCGCAGCTCGGTGGCCTCGAAGAACGCGCTCACACTCCCGGCGTCCACCGAGGCGATCGGGTCGCTCAGCCCGGCGACGGCGGGGAGCTCGTACGGGAACGCCGGCGCGGTCCATCCGTCCGTCAGCGATATCCGCCTCGCCGAGGGTGAGGCGGGCGCGGACACCGCCGGCGCGGCGGGTGGCGTGACCGCATGCGGACGGGCGGTGAGCGCGGCCACCAGCGGGACCGCGGCGACCAGCAGCGCGGCGGCGGTGACACCGGCGATCCCGGCGACCCGGCGGCGGTGGTAGCGGCGGGAACGGTCGTGGACCGTACCCAGCAGGCCGGCCTCGGAGGGTGCGCGGCCCGCGGCGTCGTGCATCGTCTCGGCGAGCAGCCGGTCCAGCTCATCCATCGACGCCCACTCCTGTCTGGCTCATCAGGGCGCGCATCCGGACGAGCGCGCGGGCGGCCTGGGAACGGACCGTCGACTTCCCGCAGCCGAGCAGGGCCGCGATCTCGTCGTCCGGCAGGTCGCAGTAGAAGCGCAGGACCAGCACGGCCCGCTGCGCCCGGGGCAGACCGCGCAGCAGCCGCCACATCTGGTCCCGGGAGGCCAGGCCCTGCTGCGGGTCGGCCAGGCCCGGCGGCTCCGGCACCTCGGCCAGGACCGCCTCCCGGTACGCCCGCCGCCGGCGCCAGGACAGGAACTGCCGCACGATGGAGGTCCGGACGTACGCCTCGGCGTTCTCCATCGCGGTGATCCGGTCCCAGCGCCGGTGCAGACGGGCGAGGACCTCCTGGACCAGGTCCTCGGCGAGGTGGGCGTCGCCGGAGAGCACGAACGCGAACCTCAGCAGCGCACCGCCCCGGCCGCGGACGAACTCGTCGAAGTCCTCGGCGGCCGGTCTGTCAATGATCATCGTGGCCCGTTCGGGGCAGTGCCTCAGCACGCCTCATAGACGTAGGAATCCGAGCCCGGCGTGGAGACGTCGACGTCCCGCAGCACGATCGAGAGCTTATCGCCGTACGCCTTGCACGCCTTGGTGAAGCCGCTCTCCGAGTATTCGATCACGATCACCCGGTTCCCGTACGAGGCGGTGTAGGCGTCACACTCGTCCCAGTCGGCGCACTCCTCGGCGACGGCGAAGTCGAACCCGGCGCCGGTGGCGCTCGCGCCGGTCAGCTCGGCGAGGTTCTTCTGCCCGGCGGCCAGTCCGGCGGCGTGCGCGCGGGCGTTGAGCGCGGTGGCGTACGCGACCGCCTCGGCCTGGGTGAGCAGCCCACCGGACCGGGTGTACGAGTCCAGGTTGTCGAACTCGACGGCGTCGAACCCGTCGTCCGCGCAGCCGTCGATCCACGCGCCGACGATCGCGGTCAGCGCGGTCCGCTTCGCCGCGGTGGAGACGTCCAGCATCAGCTCGTCCCAGTCCTCGTCGACGACCAGCTCACCGTCACCGTCGGTGAGCAGCAGGTCGGCGTGGTTCTTCTTCCACCACGACTCCTCGCCCGGCTGGGCCTGGAACGCGTTGACGTAGCAGATGTCGTAGGCGCCGCTCGCCGGCTTCGCCTCGCGGTCCCGGCTCACCACGGTGACACCGGACGGCAGCGTGTACGCGCCGCCGATCTGGTAGTCGACGCCCGCGTTCGCCGGCGGCGCGGTCCACGCGCCGGTCGCCGTGGCGCTCGCCGTGGTCGCGGCCGTGGTCGTGGCCGGGGTCGCCGCGGTGCTGGTCGTCGAGGCACCCGGCGTGGCGCTGGTCGGCGTGACACCCGGCGTGACACTCGGCGTGGCGCTCGCCGTCGAGGCGCTCGGGGTGGCACTCGCGGCGGCCGTGGCGGCGGCGGTGGTGGTCGTCCGGTGCGGCTTGCCGCCCCACCAGGGCGCCCGGGTGCCGGCGTTCGCGGTGCCGATGCCCACCGCGATCACGCCGAGCACGACCGCCGTCGCGGCGGCCCCCACCGTGAGCCTCCTGCGGTTGACTGCCATCGATGTGACTCCTCACGCGTCCAGAGCTGCTTCCCCCTGTGAACGCGATGGCCGTCCCCGGTTGCTGCCGAAAGATCGAAAAAACTTTCCGCGCCTGGACAGGATCGACGTTTGGCGATGAGATGGGGGTGTGTCCGTCACGGTCTCCCGGGTGCTGGCAGCCGTCGCCCTCCTCGCCTCGCTGATCCTGGTGCCGGGGCCCGCGGTGGCCTCGCTCGCCGACGGCTGGACGCCGCCGCTGAGCACCCGCGGCCGGTACGTCGTCGACGCCACCGGGCAGCGGTTCAAGCTCAGGTCCGGGAACTGGTACGGCGCGAGCGGCACCTGGACCGGCAGCGGGGATCCGGCCGACGACGCGAACAACCACGCGGGGGAGAACGCGAACCGGATGCCGCTCGGCCTGGACCGGGCGCCGATCACGGAGATCGTGGCGTCCTTCGTGGAGCTGGGCCTGAACAGCGTGCGACTGCCGTTCTCCAACGAGATGATCCACGACACGGTGCCGGTCACGGACGCCGCCGTCGCCGCCAACCCGCAGCTGCGCGGCGACACCCCACTGCAGGTGTACGACGCCGCGGTGGCCGCGCTGACCGCCGCCGGACTCGCCGTGATCCTGAACAACCACACCAACACCACGCGCTGGTGCTGCGGTCTCGACGGCAACGAGCGGTGGAACGCGAGCCAGAGCACCGCGCAGTGGGAGACCGACTGGCTCTTCATGGCCGCCCGGTACCGGGACGACCCGCGGGTGGCCGGCGCCGACCTCTACAACGAGGTGCGCCGCGACGTCCTCTCCGACCCGAACTGGGGTTCCGGCGACGACCGCGACTGGTTCGCCGCCGCGCAGCACCTCGGCGACCGCATCCTCACCGAGGCGAACCCGGACCTGCTGATCGTGGTCGAGGGCATCAACTGGACCGGGCTGCCGATCGACGGCTTCCCGCACGGCCGTCCCACGCTCACCCCGGTCGCGCAGCTCTCCCACACGCTGGTCACCTCGGGCAAGCTGGTCTACTCGGCGCACTTCTACGACTACACCGGCCCGAACCACAGCGGCGCCACCGGGATCGGCGAGACGACCGACCCGCGCTACCGGGACATGACCCGCGACGAGCTGTTCGCCACCCTCTACCGGCAGGCGTTCTACGTCGCCGACCAGGCCGGACAGCACTTCACCGCGCCGGTCTGGATCAGCGAGTTCGGCATCGGACTCAACTCCGACGCGGTCTCGCAGGCCTGGTTCCACCATGTCGTCGACTACCTGATCCAGGCGGACGCCGACTTCGCCTACTGGCCGATCGCCGGCTGGACCGAGGCCCGTGGCTCCGATGGCTGGGCTCTGCTCTCCTGGTCCGCCTCCGGTTCCCGTACGACCGTGACGGACGGTGGGGACTGGCGTGCCGCCGACTGGACCCGGCTGATCGCCGCCGACGCCAGGACAGGGCTGGTCGAGCCGGTGCGGCGCTTCGCCATGCTCAGCCCGGACCACGCCGACTTCGTACAGTCGGCGACCATGCGCCAGGCGGGGGACTGGGACGTGGGTGCCCGCAAGACGGCGTGCCCGGACGGCCAGGCGCTGACCGGCCTGGCACACAGCGGCAACCGTGGCCTCTGCACCGACATGCCCGCGCCCTGGTCGTCGTATCGCGTGGTGACCGGCGAGGCGTACGTGACGGCCGACTGGGCGTCCGGCTACACGAAGTTCGAGTGCCCGGCGGGCGGCTTCGTGATCGGCTACGCGGTCCGCGGCGCCGTGGTCTCCAGCGCACTCTGCGCCCTCTCCTCGGCGGGCACGTCGACCGGCCGCACCGTCTGGTTCGACCGCTCCGACACCCGCCCGTCCGGGAATCCGGGCGGCGACTTCGCGTCCGGCGCCTACAAGGGCCAGTGCGAGGTGGGCGAGTACGTCGCGGGCATCGCCTTCACCCGCCGCATCGGTTCCTCCGGCAGCCCGGCCGCGATCTACTGCCGCTCGTAGGCGAGTGACTCAGCATGGTACGAGTTTCGTGTCGTGCCGGGTGGATGTGCCGTATCGCCGCGACCCGCCCGTCGGCTTCTTCGGTATCCATCTGGCACCGTTCCTCGAGGGCTCCTACACGACCGTTTCAACATCATCCGATGAGGCCGAGGATGGTGAATGGTCTGGTCAGTCGCGGTTGGTCCAGCGGGTGGCCTATGTCCAGGACGCCGCGACTACAACGTCGCTGCACTCGCCGACTGGTGTGATCGGCTCGACACGATGGCGACGGCGGGTGACCGCGCTGCCGCGGTGACACTCCGAGACCAACTCATGCGCGCGATCTGGGGACAACGATGAGCGATTCCAGCCAAGCTTTCGTCCGTCGACTGGTTACGGACTTTCCCGGCCTGAGGCCTCTGTACGACGAGCACATCGCCGACAATGACGAGTTGCTGGATCACATGTTCTTCTATGTCGTCACCCAGTGGGTGGTGGAGGGCTTCCAGGCCGGCCGCGACCAGGAGTGGCTGCGCCTCCTTGACTACCTGGATGCCGGGCTCCGAGAGGGGGACGCGGACGTGCAGGAGCTGATCGGTGTCTCGTTCGTGGAGAACCTGCCCCTGCCGAACGAGCCCGGTGCCGACATCGCCGGCCACCTGCCCACCGAGTTGCGGGCAGAACTGGGCAGGCAGCGCCCGTTCCAGATCCCGCGCTGAGCGCCCGTGACTCGACGGTGTTGTCACAGTGGGGAGCCTGATGGTCACAGAAGTACAGTTCTCAGAACTGTACTTCTGTGACATCTTCGGCCGTGCCCGGGAGTGGGACGGGCTCGTCACCTTTGCGACCATGACCTCGGCGGCGACCGAGGGGGCGCGCTGGGCGTGGTGAGCGGCCGCCGCCGCAGCGGATGACCGGATCCTCCTCGTCGACCTCGCCCGGTTGTACTCCTGAGCCGGATGGTCCGAAATGGTGAACGTTCAGCGCATTTGATACGTCCGAAGAGGTCGTACCGCCTACATGGGAGGAACGACCTTGAATTCGGCACGAAAGGCCCGGGCACTACTGGTCTCGGGGGTGATGCTGGCGGGGCTCGTGGTCGCGGCGCCGGCGCTCGCCGCCCCCGCCGAGGGGGAAGTGCGGGGAACCGGTGGGCCGGGCGCCGTCGCGGGCTCGTACATCGTGGTCCTCGAGGACGGCGCGGGCGACGTCGCCGCCCAGGCGCGAGCGCTCGCCGGGGCGCAGGGCGGTGGTGTCGTCCGGACCTACACGCACGCGCTGCGCGGGTTCGAGGCCACGCTCACCGAGCAGGGGGCCCGGCGGCTCGCCGCCGACCCGGCCGTCGCGTCGGTCACCCAGAACCATCTGGTGCACGCCAGCGACGTGGGCTCCTGGGGGCTGGACCGGATCGACCAGCGCGCGCTGCCGCTGGACGGCGCGTACGCCGCCCCGAACGACGCCGCGGGCGTGACCGCCTACATCATCGACAGCGGGGTGAACCTGACCCACACCGAGTTCGCCGGTCGGGTCCGGTCCGGGTGGGACTTCGTCGACGGGGACGCGGACGCCTCGGACTGCCTCGGGCACGGCACGCACGTGGCCGGGACCGTGGGCGGTACGACCTACGGCGTCGCCAAGGACGTGCAGCTGGTCTCGGTGCGCGTGCTGGACTGCGCGGGGTCGGGCTCGGCCGCCACGGTGATCGCCGGTGTCGACTGGGTGACCGCCGACCACGCCGCGGGCGCGCCGGCCGTCGCCACCATGAGCCTGGGCGGCACCGGGGTGTACGCCGCCGAGATCACCGCCGTGCAGAAGTCGATCGCCGACGGGGTGACGTACGCGATCGCGGCCGGCAACGACTACGGCGGCGACGCCTGCGGGTCCACGCCCGCCGCCACGCCCGAGGCGATCACCGTGGGCGCCGTCGAGGCGGACGACACCCGGTCGGACTTCTCCAACATCGGCTCCTGTGTCGACGTGTTCGCGCCCGGCCGGGACATCGTCTCGGCGTACGTCGGCGACGACACCGCCACCCACACGTACAGCGGCACCTCGATGGCCACCCCGCACGTGGCCGGCGCGGCCGCGCTGATCCTGGCCGACCACCCGGAGTACACCCCGGCGCAGGTCGCCACCGAGCTGCTCGCGGACGCCACCCCGGACGCGATCCCGGACCCGGGTACCGGCTCGCCGAACCGGCTGCTCTACGTCGACCAGGCCACGCCCGCCGACGACTACGCGCTCGCCGTCGCGACGGCGAGCGGCCCGATCACGGCCGGCGGCACCGTCACGGCCACGGTCTCGGCGGCGCTCACCGCGGGTGCGGCCCAGCAGATCGCGCTGAGCGCGAGCGGGCTGCCCGCCGGTGTCACCGCGACGTTCGCGCCCGCCTCGATCACCACCGGCGGGACGAGCACGCTGACCGTCGCCACCACGGCGAAGACCGCGGCCGGCACGTACCACCTGCTGGTCCTCGGCACCGGGACGAGCGCGACCCGGGCGGCGTATCTCACGGTCACCGTCGCGGCGGCGCCCGGATGCGTCGGCACGAACGACACCGACACGGCCCTGCCGGCGGTCGGGTACGCGTACCTCCCGGTCACCATCGCCGGGTGTACCGGAACGGGCGCGGTGAACAGCACGGTCGAGGTGCATCTCGACCACGCGTACATCGGTGACCTGGTGGTCGATCTGGTCGCGCCGGACGGTACGGCGTACCACCTGATCGACCGGACCGGGAGCTCCGCCGACGACCTGGACTACACGTTCACGCACGACCTGTCGCCGGAGACCGCGGACGGCGCGTGGACGCTGCGGATCCAGGACAACGGCCCGTACGCCAGCGGTGTCTTCGACTCCTGGACCCTGAACCTGGCGGGGGAGGACCTGGCGGTCCCGGTGTGCGGTGGGGCGAGCGGGACCGACTACGCGATCGCGGACCGGGCCACCGTCGAGAGCCCGATCACCGTGTCCGACTGTGATCGCTCGCCGGCGGCGAAGAGCTACGTCGAGGTACGCATCGTCGAGCCCTCCGAGCGCAATCTGACGCTGTACCTGATCGCGCCGGACGGTGAGCGGATCGTCCTGCAGCAGACCAAGGCGTCGGGCACCGCGGACGTCTTCCGCACGTACCTCGTCCTGGTCGGCGGCAAGTCCGCGAACGGCGTCTGGATCCTGCACGTCGAGGACCAGATCACCGGCGGCGCCGCGGGTTACCTGGACCATTGGAAGCTGACCCTCTGAGCAACCGGATCGTGTCCTTCCCGTCCGGTGGAAATCCGTGACGGGAAGGACACGATCCGATACCGAAAACAGACTTTGATCATCGTGAATGGATATCGTCGCGCCAGCGGTTACCAGCCGTCACAGCGTTTATCCGTACCCACAGGACGGGGTGGACACGATGCGTACACCAAGGATCATCGCCGTGGCGGTCGTCGCGGCGATGGCGATCGGGGCGGCCGGGTGCGCGGAGAGCGACCGCGGCGACGGCGACGACGCCGGCGACGGTGGCACCTTCATCTTCGCCGGGGCGGGCGACCCGAAGAACTTCGACCCGATCTTCAACGACGACGGGGAGTCGTTCCGCCCGATCCGGCAGCTGTACGACACGCTGATCACCCACAAGCCGGGCACCGCCGAGCTGACCGGCGGCCTCGCGGAGAGCTGGTCCAACGACGCGACCGGCAAGATCTGGACGTTCAAGCTGCGCCAGGGCGTGACGTTCCACGACGGCACCCCGCTGGACGCCACCGCGGTCTGCGCGAACTTCGACCGCTGGTACCGGATGAAGGGCGAGGCCGCCCAGTCCCAGATGATCTACTACGCCGACGTCTTCGGCGGGTTCGAGGGCAGCCCGGACGCCGTCTACGACAACTGCGCGGCGCCGGACGCCTCCACCGCGGTCGTCACGATGACCCGGTACAAGGGTGCCTTCCCGGGTGCGTTCGCGCTCACCGCGTTCTCCATCGCGAGCCCCACCGCGATCAAGCAGTACGACGGCGACACGGTCACCCAGAGCGGCGACTCCTTCTCCTACAGCGCGTTCGCGAACGAGCACCCGACCGGCACCGGCGCGTTCACCTTCGGCGGCTGGAACAAGGCGACCGGCGAGATCACGCTGAAGCGGAACCCGGACTACTGGGGCGAGAAGGCCAAGGTCGGCACGCTGGTCATCAAGGTCATCAAGGACGAGAACACCCGGAAGCAGGAGTTGCGGGCCGGCACCGTGCACGCGATCGACTTCCCGGCGCCCGCCGACCGCACCGCCCTGGCGAGCGAGGGCTACCAGGTCCTCGAGCGGCCCGCGTTCAACATCCTCTACCTGGGCATCAATCAGAAGAACAACCCCAAGCTCAAGGACCTTCGGGTACGGCAGGCGATCGCGTACGCGCTGAACCGGGCCCAGCTCGTGCAGACCAAGGGGCCGGGCGGCGCGAAGGTGGCCGACGAGTTCCTGCCCGAGTCGGTGCTCGGCTACGCCACCGACGTGCAGAAGTACGAGTACGACGTGGCGAAGGCGAAGCAGCTGCTGGCCGACGCGGGCGCGACCGGTCTGACGCTGAACTTCTACTACCCGACCGAGGTGTCCCGGCCGTACATGCCGAACCCGCAGGAGATCTTCACGGTGCTGGCGAACGACCTGCAGGCCGCCGGCATCAAGGTCAACGGGGTGCCGCGGCCGTGGAACGGCGGCTTCAAGGACGACGTGCAGCAGGCCGGCAAGCAGGACCTGCACATCCTCGGCTGGACCGGCGACTACAACGACCCGGGCAACTTCGTCGGCACGTTCTTCGGCCGGGCCAAGACCGAGTTCGGCGACGCCGCGATGACCGACATGTTCGCCGCCATCGACAAGGCCGACGCGACCGTCGACCAGGAGGCCAAGCGGGCCGCGTTCGAGCAGGTCAACCGGGACCTCGCGACCAAGTGGCTGCCGGCCGTGCCGATCTGGCACGCCCCGCCGGCGCTGGTCACCACCAAGAACGTGCAGGGGCTGGTGCCGAGCCCGCTCACCGCCGAGCAGTTCAACACCGTCTCCCTGACCAGCTAAGGCGATGGTACGCGTCGTCCTGCGCCGCCTGATCCAGCTGGGCGTCACGCTGATCGCCCTGGCCACGCTGGTCTTCGTCTGGCTGCGCAGCCTTCCGGGCGGCCCGGTCGACGCACTGCTCGGCGAGCGGGCCACCCCGCAGAGCCGCGCGCTGCTGACCCGGGCCCTCGGCTACGACCAGCCGATCTGGGTCCAGTACGGCCGTTTCCTGCGCAACGTGGTGACCGGTGACTTCGGCAACTCGATCCGGACCGGGGAGCCGGTCACCGCGGTGATCGGCCGGTCCTTCCCGGCGACGGTCGAGCTGGCCGTCGCCGCGATCGTGATCGCCGTCGGTCTGGGCATCCCGCTGGGCTACCTCGCGGCCCGGCACCACGGGCTGCTGCTCGACAACGCGACCGTGGTCGTCACGCTGCTCGGCATCTCGATCCCGATCTTCTTCCTCGGCTACCTCCTCAAGGACTGGCTGACCCAGGGCGTGCACGTCTTCCCGCCGTCCGGCCGGATCAGCACCGGACTGGAGAACACCGACGTGACCGGTTTCTTCGTGCTGGACGGGCTGCTGACCCGGGAGTGGGACGCCTCCGCCGACGCGCTCTGGCACCTGGTGCTGCCCGCGGTCACCCTGGCGACCATCCCGCTGGCGATCATCGTCCGGATCACCCGGGCCAGCGTGCTGGACGTGCTGGACGAGGAGTACATCCGGACCGCGGACGCCAAGGGCCTGCGGAACGCCGTCATCCGGCGGCGGCACGTGCTGCGCAACGCACTGCTCCCGGTGGTCACCACGATCGGCCTGCAGACCGGGGCGCTGCTGGCCGGCGCGGTGCTCACCGAGAAGGTCTACAACTGGGGCGGCCTCGGCACGCTGATCACCGACTCGATCAGCGGCGGCCGCGACTACCCGGTGCTGCAGGCGCTGATCCTGCTCGCCGCGGCCGTCTTCGTGGTGGTCAACCTGCTGGTGGACCTCTCGTACGCGGTGATCGACCCGAGGGTGCGTGTGCGATGAGCGGCACCGGGGAGATCACCGCGCTCGCCGACCACAAGCGCCGCCGGATCGACGAGCTGACCGCGCGGACCGCCGCGGCGGGCGGCAGCAGCCTGCTCCGCGACGCGTTCCGCCGGCTGTCCCGCAACCCCACCGCGATCGTCGGCGCGGTGGTGATCCTGCTCTTCCTCGCCGTCGCGATCCTCGCGCCGCTGGTCGCCCCGCACGATCCGGCGCAGCGGTTCCCGGAGCTGACCCGGGAGCTGACGGTCGACTCGATCCCCGGTGCGAGCGCGGGCCACCCGCTCGGCAGCGATCCGCTGGGCCGCGACTTCGCGTCCCGGATGATCTACGGCGCCCGGCAGACCCTGCTGGTCGGCGTGCTGGCCACGCTGATCGGCCTGCTCTGCGGCGTGCTGCTCGGCGCGATCGCCGGGGCGATCGGCGGCTGGGTGGACGTGATCGTCATGCGGATCACCGACGTGATGCTGGCGCTGCCCAGCCTGCTGCTGGCGATCACGCTGGTCGCGCTGGCCCGGGAGTCCACCCAGTGGACGGTGATCGTCGCCGTCGCGGTGGTGAACGTGCCGATCTTCGCCCGGCTGCTGCGCGGCGCGATGCTCGCCCAGCGGGAGAGCGACCACGTGCTCGCGGCCCGCGCGCTCGGCGTCAGGCGGCGGACCATCGTGCTCGGGCACATGCTGCCGAACTCGCTCACCGCGGTCATCGTGCAGGCCACGCTGACCTTCGCGGTGGCGATCCTGGACGCGGCCGCGCTGTCGTTCCTGGGCCTCGGCGACCCGGACATCAACCGGGCCGAGTGGGGCCTGATGCTCGGGGTGGACGGTGTCCGGTACTTCGAGGTCCGGCCCGAGCTGGCGTACTTCCCGGCCTGCGCGATCATCCTCGTCGCCCTCGGCTTCACCCTGGTCGGCGAGAGCATGCGCGAGGCGCTCGACCCGAAGAACCGGCGGTGAACGGCATGCCCCTGCTCGACGTCCGCGACCTCTCCGTCGTCTTCCGGCGCAGGGGTGCCGCGCCGGTCACCGCGGTGGACGGCGTCGGCTTCGCCGTGGAGCCCGGACAGACGGTCGGGCTGGTCGGCGAGTCCGGCTGCGGCAAGTCGGTGACCAGCCTGGCGATCATGGGACTGCTGCCCCGGCGCGGCGTCACCGTCACCGGCGAGGTCCGCTTCGAGGGGACCGACCTGCTCACGCTGCGTCCCCGGGAACTGCGCGACCGGCGCGGCCGGGACATCGGCATGATCTTCCAGGACCCGCTCTCGTCGCTGAACCCGGTGATCCCTCTCGGACTCCAGGTGGCCGAGGTGCTGGAACGGCACCGGGGGCGTACCCGGCGGGCGGCGCTGCGCGAGGCGCGCCGGCTGCTCGACGCGGTCGGCGTGCCGGACCCGGAGCGGCGGCTCACCGAGTACCCGCACCAGCTCTCCGGCGGCATGCGGCAGCGCGCGCTGATCGCGATCGCGCTGGCCTGCGAGCCGCGGCTGCTGATCGCCGACGAGCCGACCACCGCGCTGGACGTGACCATCCAGGCGCAGATCCTCGCGCTGCTCCGGGACCTGGTCGACCGCACCGGCACCGCGCTCGTGATGATCACCCATGACCTCGGCGTGGTGGCCGGGCTCTGCGACACCGTCAACGTCCTCTACGCCGGCCGGGTCGTCGAGCGGGCCGGCCGCCACGATCTCTTCGCGGGGCCCCGGCACCCGTACACCCAGGGCCTTCTGAGATCGGTCCCCCGGCTGGACCTCGGGCGTGGCGAGCGGCTGCACCAGATCCGCGGCTCGGTCGGCGACACCATCCCCTGGCCGGAGGGGTGCGCGTTCGCCCCGCGCTGCGACCGGGTGGCCGATCCGTGCGTCGGCGCGATCGTGCCGATCGAGCCCACCGTCCGGGGCGGCGCGCTGCGGTGCGCGAATCCGGTGCCCCAGGAGATCCCGGCATGAGCGACGTCCTCGTCCGGATCGACGACCTCAAGGTCCATTTTCCGATCAAGAGCGGACTTCTCTTCGACCGTACGATCGGTCACGTGCACGCGGTCGACGGGGTGTCGCTCACCATCCGCCGCGGTGAGACGTACGGGCTGGTCGGCGAGTCCGGGTGCGGTAAGTCGACGCTGGGCCGCGGCCTGCTCCGGCTCGTCGAGCCGACCGGCGGCGGCATCGTCTTCGACGGCACCGACGTGCGCGCGCTCGAGGGCGAGCAGATGCGGCGGTTCCGGCGGCGGATGCAGATGGTCTTCCAGGACCCGCTGGCCAGCCTCGACCCGCGGCAGTCGGTGGAGTCGCTGCTGGCCGAGGGGCTCACGGCGCACGGCCTGCACCGGGACCGGGCCGCGGCGCGCGAGCGGCTGCGCACCACACTGGACGCGGTCGGCCTGCCCGCGTCGGCGCTGAACCGGTACCCGCACGAGTTCTCCGGTGGCCAGCGGCAGCGCATCGGCCTGGCGCGGGCGCTGGTCCTCGGGCCCGAGCTGATCGTCGCCGACGAGCCGGTCTCCGCGCTGGACGTGTCGATCCAGGCGCAGGTGGTCAACCTCCTCGCCGACCTGCAGGAGTCCCTCGGGCTGACCTACCTGGTGATCGCGCACGACCTCGCCGTGGTCCGGCACATCGCGGACACCACCGGGGTGATGTACCTGGGTGCGCTGGTCGAGGAGGCGGACGGCGACCGGCTCTACGAACGGCCACTCCACCCGTACACGAAGGCGCTCCTCTCGGCCGTGCCCATCCCGGACCCGGCGGTGGAGGACCGGCGCAAGCGCATCCTGCTCGCCGGTGACCTGCCCTCGCCGGCGAACCCGCCGAGCGGTTGCCGTTTCCGGACGCGCTGTCCCTGGTCGCGGAGCCGGTGCGCCCAGGAGCGGCCAGAGATGCTGCCCTTCGACGACTCCGGCCAGCGGGTGGCGTGCCACTTCGCCGCGGAGATCCTCAGCGGCGAGTTGCCGCCGCACGAGGTCCGGGCGGAGCTCGTCCACCCGGACACGGTCCTCGGCGCGGGCGACGGCCTGATCCAGACTCGCCCCGACCTTCCCACGCCGTAACTTTCCCCTGGTCCTCGGCGGGGTGATCGGTCTCGGCCACCCAGGGCTCCCGATCGCGCTCGGAGGGTGACAAGCTCATGGGAGAATGCCCGGGCTGCCGATGGGGAGACGACGAGCGTGGTGACGCGTGGCGACGCGGATCACAGGGGAGGCGGGCCCGTGCCGAACGCCGGCGGACTGGACGACGCCCGGGCGGCGGCGATCGAGCGGGCGTACGACCTGGTCGGCCTGGCCCAGGGCCAGAACGTGGACGCCGAGATCGCGGCGGCCGAGGACGCGGCGATCGAGCGGGGCTGGACCGACGTCCGGCTGATCCTCAAGTGGGCCCGGACGATGGCCACCCGCGACTCCGGCCTGGACAACGTCGAGCACCTGCGCGCCATGATCGACCTGGCCGAGAGCACCGGCGAGACGGTCCTGCTCGCGCTCGCGCTGGCCACGGTGGCCGCGCGGGGCACCACCCTGAAACCCGCCGTCGACGTGACCGATTCGACCGCTATCCCGCTGGTCCGCGCGGTCGCGCTGCTCGACGAGCGGAGCGGCCCGGTGGTGCACCGGGCCGGCGCCCTGATCGAGGTCGGCGTCGCCGCGCAGGAGCTGGGCTTCTGGGAGCTGGCCGTAGAGTACTACGACCTCGCCGAGCAGGCCCTGGACGGCGCCGACGACTCGCGGCTGGCCGGCACCATCCTGCTGCAGCGACGGGTGCTCGCGTACAACCGGGCCGAGGTGGTGCTCGACTGGGCCAGCGCCCAGGCCATGATCGGCAACTGGGACGCCGCGGCCCGCAACGCCGCCGCCGCGCTGCCCGGCGGGCTCACCGCCGTCGACGAGGACTGGCCGGCCAGCTGGGAGCTGGAGCACCGGGCCCACCTGCACCTGCTCGCCGCCCTGGCCGGCGGCCGCCCGGCGGACATCGCCCTGCCCCCGGACGCCCCGAGCACGGGCGTCTCGGCCACCGCGATCGTCGCGCTGGGCGCCGCCATCGCGGCCGCCCGGATCGCCGCCGCCCGCGCGGCCGCGGTACCCGCCTTCGTCGCGCCCTTCGCCGCCGCGGCCGAGTTCGACGCGGCCGCCCGGCTCGCCGCGGATCTCGCCGGCCGCCTCGGCTGGGCCACGCCGCCCGGGACCCGGCTGCTCTGCATGAGCATCGCCGCCCGGCAGCCCGGCACGCCGCCGGCCGCCGTGGCGTACGCCGACGAGCTGGCCCGGCTGCGCTGGAACGCCCGCCTCGACCAGCTGGCCGGCCTGCGCGACGCGATCGAGGTGGAGCGCCAGCGCCGCGACCACGAGCACCTGCGCCAGCAGCTCCTGGTCGACGAGCTGACCGGCCTGGCGAACCGCCGGGGCTACCACGCCTACCTCAACGCGCTGCTGGTCCCCGGCGCCGCGCCGGCCACCGGCGGCTCTCCCGCCGGGGCCCCCGCCGCCCCTCCCGTCCGCGATGATCGGGAGTACGCCGTCATGATGATCGACGTCGACCACTTCAAGCAGGTCAACGACCGCTTCGGCCACGACGTCGGCGACCTGGTCCTGGCCCGGATCTCGGACATCCTGGCCGCCCACGTACGCCCGGTCGACCTGGCCGCCCGTCTCGGCGGCGACGAGTTCGTGGTGGTCCTGGCCGGCGCCGGCCCGAACCACCCGGAGAAGCGCGCCCAGCAGATCATCGACGCGGTCCGCACCGAGCCCTGGGACGACCTGGCCCGCGGCCTGGCCGTGTCGATCAGCATCGGCGTCCACCGCGGCGGCGTCCAGGAGCTCCCGACCCTGCTGACCGGCGCCGACCGCAACCTCTACTACGCCAAGGGCACCGGCCGCGGCCGCGTCGCCGCCACCAGCGCCCCGGCCCACTCCTGACGAAGGGGCCGCAGCCCGGGCGGCGGCCCCTTCCACGGCCGGAGGCGGACAGCAGCGTGGCTACCTACCCACGGGATTGACGACGCTGTTCCACGTCTGGACGTTGGCGATCTCGCTCTTGGTGTAGCCGCTGTAACCGGTACTGGCGGCGGTGACGCGCATGCGAGCGATCTGCAGGTTTCCGTTGGACTTGTCGCTCAGGGTGGTGTGGCTCTTGGTGCCGGCGAGCTTGTCGTTGACGTAGAGCGACATGAGATCGGTGGAGGCGTCGTAGGTGGCGGTGATGTGGTACCAGATGCCCAGCTTGGTGGTTCCGGTCGCGGAGATCGCCGCATCCCACAGCACCGTGCTGGCCGGGTCGTCGGTCCTGGCCATGGCGAAGGCCCAGTACGTGTTGATGGACGGATAGATCTTGAAGATGGCGCCCTCGGTCCCATCCTGCGAGATCACCGTCTGACTCAGGACGCTCGGCTTGACCCAGAACGAGACGGTGAAGTTGCCGTCGCTGCTGACCGCGTGGCCCGCGGTGATCGTTCCGGTGCTGCCGTCGAACTGGGCGTCCGGGTCGAAGGTCTCGCCGTTGTTCCAGGTGGCCCCGCCCTGACCGGTTCCGGTGAGAGTGCCCGCGACATCCGCGGCGGTGGTGACGGCGCTCTCCTCGCTCACATCGCTGAGTGGCCAGAAGTGAGCCGGCGGGGTGAGGGTCTGCGCGGTGATCGTGCCGGTACCGGTCCCGGTTGCCAGAGCGGTGACGAGCGGGCCACCGAGAACCACGACTACGGCGAAGCCGCTCTGACATCACTCGCGTTCATTCCCGCTGAGGGGCTGGCAGTAAAATACGGCGGCAAGCTGCTCCGCGTCGACGTTGAGTCCATCGAGGGCCTTAACCTGGTCGCGTCAGGATGTAGAGCAGCAAACAGCTTCGACCCGAAGACACGGGTCCTACTGGCGGACGGAACCACCAAGACCATCGACGACGTTGAGGTCGGCGACGAGGTCCTCGCCAGCGACCCGGAAGCCGGAGACACCGAGGCGAAGGAGGTCACGGCCCTCCACGACAACGTCGATACCGACCTGGTCGATCTGGTCGTCGAGGACGGGAGTAGTCGGCAGTCGGTTGTCCACACCACTCAAGGCCATCCGTTCTGGTCCGTCGACACCTCTCTCTGGACCGACGCCGGCGACCTCCAGCCCGGGGACCATCTTAGGAGTGTCGACGGGGCCCCGGTCAGTGTGGTTGCAGTTCACGCTTTCCTCAGCGCCAAGCGGATGCTTAACCTCCCCTGATCAGCGGAGATTTGACTGATCGAGGGTGACGAAAGAAAGGTGCACCTGACCTGCAAGGATGTGAGTGTCTAGATCAAATCCACAGCAGAGCAAGGTGCACCTTTCAGGTGAGTAAGGGTAGCGGGTGGGATCAGCGGCTGGTCGTCGGCTCGGGCGGGAAGGGCCTGGTCGGGCACGCGGGCGCGGTCTTGATACGTAAATGCGCGGACCGAGTGGGGCTGACCGGCGGGTTGAACAAGGTGCTGCCGCGTGGTGACGGCCCGGGCTGGTGGGACCGCGGCACGGTCCTGGTCTGCCTCGCGGTCACGCTCGTGCTCGGCGCCACGAGCATGTCCGACATCGCGTTGCTCGCCCATCAGGACCTGGTCCTCGGTGACCGGCCGTCGGAATCGACCGTCCGCCGCGCGTTGGCCGGTCTCGACGAGACGGCATTGAAACGGATCGGCAAGGCGCGGGCGAAGGTCCGCGCCCGGGTCTGGGACCTGCTCTCACGTCGACCGCAGGGGTTCCCGTGGTTGACCGTGGCCGGGAAACTGCTGTCCGGGTGGGTGGTCATCGACCTGGACGCCACCCTGATCGCCGCTCACAGCGACAAGCAGGGCGCGGCGGCCACCTTCAAGAAGGGCTATGGCTTCCACCCGCTCGGCGCCTGGTGTTCCAACACGGCGGAGTGTCTGGCCATGCTGCTCAGATCCGGTAACGCGGGGTCGAACACCGTCGCTGATCACATCCGGGTCCTCGGCGCTGCGATCAACCAATTGCCGGTCGCCTACCGGCGCAAGATCCTCATCCGCGTCGACGGGGCCGGCGCCACCCACGAACTGCTCGACCACATCGAGGCGATGAACCGGCTGTGGCGCAGCGTGAAGTTCACCGTCGGCTGGACGATCACCGACGCCGACGAGACCGCGATCGAACAGGTCCCCGCCGACGCGTGGACCGACGGCCTCAACCAGGACGGCACCGCCACCGGCACCGCGCATGTGGCCGAACTGACCGGTCTCAACCAGCGCCTGGACAGGTGGAACGGCAAGCTGCGGCTGACCGTGCGGCGCACCAAGCCGTCGGCTCGGCACGTCAAGAACCTCACCGACCTGGAGAAACGTACCGGCTGGCGGTACCGGATCGTGGCCACGAACATCACCCGCATCGCCGGTGTGCCCGGCTCACATCAGCCGCAGTGGATCGATGCGCTCCACAGAAGCCACGCTGGAGTGGAAGATCAAGTCCGGCATGCCAAGGCGATGGGCTTACGGAACCTGCCGTCGAAAGCCTGGACCGTCAACCGCGCCTGGGTCCTCACGGCGAACATCGCCGCCGACCTGACCGCCTGGACCCGGCTGCTCGGCCTGCACGACCAGCCGGATCTCGCTCACGCCGAACCCGAAACGCTGCGCTACCGGCTACTGCACCTACCCGCGAAACTGGCCACCCACGCCCGCCGCCGTGTCCTGTCCATCTCCGAGACCTGGCCCTGGGCCGACGCGTTCACCCTCTGCTGGCAACGCCTCACCCTGCTACCACCGGCCACCTGACCTTCAATCCTGTACCTACCAGCAGAAAGGCCGCCTCCCGGGGCCCGGAGACCTCGCGCGTCCACAGCGACACGTGGCGACCCGCCACCCACCACGAGTGGACAAAACGGTCAAGCCGAAACGGTCAGGCAGGGAGCAAGACCCTCTGACGAATCGAGGTTAATCTCACCGTTGCGGGCATCCACACGTACTATGTGCTCGCCGGCACAACACCGGTCCTCGTACACAATGCGGGTCCGTGTTTTGGACCTGTGCAAAATCCGTCGCGGGGCAGCACTGCGCGACGACCTCACGTCGACTGGGAAGAGGATTTGCTGCTGGAAGTGAGGAATAATCCGGAGGCCGGTGAAAGATTGGTGAGGGTTCCTCAAATGGATCCGAGATGGCCGGCCGATAAAGGTTGGCAAAAGATGACCCAGACGATTGATGACGTGGAAATTCATTACCAATACCAGACTACGACAGGTGCAGTTGACGACCTCAAGGTGAAGGACTGGGTTCCGGGAGCGGTCGACTGATGGTTATGCGGGTAATCTGTGTTGGAAATCGTGGCAGTGACTTGCCGGAATCAGTCTTAAGCCGGAGTGGGAACTTAAAATCAACTAAATTTCAGTTAACGGTCGACGGTGCCTACGCGGTCTACGCAATGGCTATCAGTCGAGGAAATCTCATGCTCCTTGTCCTGAATGACGGTGTTCGGCCGATCTGGGCTCACGTTGAACTGTTCGATTTTACCGATGCCAAACTTCCTTCTGACTGGAGCTTCGTTAAGCGAGATGAGGGGACATTTGGAATTAGTGCGCTGTGGGGGTACCGCAGCATGATTGAAAACCCTTCGCACAATGATGACTTGATGGAGCGTGAGCGTGACGCGTGGAGGGACTTCCTGGCAGACAATGAGGGGACCTTTGAGGAAGGGCCAGATCAGGAGAAGATCCGGGTGCTGAGCAACGCATTCAACTCTGGTCGTACCTTTTCGAAGCCTCCTAGCGCGGGATAGCGTGTCGGCTGATATTGGCGCTGAATCAGATTGTTCAAGATCTGTATTGGTGACGGAAGGTGCGTGACTTCCAACTTCCGTCACCAACCTGGACATTGGCAGGTCGTCCATGCGCCGGGCGTGGGCTGCGCTCGTGCACGCTCGCGTACGCCGTGATGCGCTGGCGTTGCTGTCGCGGTTGATGTCAGTTGATCAAGTCAATCTAAAAATATCAATACCATGGCCTGGGCTGTGTATGCATGCCGATATGCGCAGATCGGAAGCGCTCTGCTTCGCCAGGCGTGCGCGCGGGGCCGTAGGCCTTGAGCGCGTGCGCGCGGCCCGGCTTCGGCCGGGCCCTTCTTGATTACGTATAGCTTTTCTTGGCCAGACTCTTCTACTCATAGCACCGTGAAACAGTCTGAAGCTAACCTTTCGGGTGCTCGTTGGCGCTCGGCTGTCCGGGCGGCGGTCGGCGGCGTGGCTGGGGTGGGCGCCATGGGTGTCTGCCCGCGTGATCGTGGCGTCTGCGGGGCCGTAGTGGTCTCCGGGGTCAAGGGTCGCCCGTAGGGCGGTCGCTGTGGCGACGCGGTAGCGCCCTTGAGGCCGGAGGGGCGGCCTCGTACCCTCGCGGCGCCGGCCGCTGTTGGTCTCCTCTGGTGCATGGGCATGCTCCGGCGCTTCGTTCCGTGCCCGGTGGTCCGCCCGTGGTCGTGGTTGTGCGTGGGGGGTTGCTGTCACCGTTGCTGTCACGATCGATGATCGTGGTTCTTCGGGACGGCCAATCCTTCTGAAATCGCAGGTGGAGTCAGGTGTGACGTAGCGTAGTCGCCGGTCGCGTCCACACGTACTATGTGCTCGCCGGCAACACGTCCGTACTCGTCCACAACACTGGGCCAGCTTGTGAAATTGGTCCGAATGGGTGGCCAGTGCCAGCCATGGACAACTGCAAGGCGTGCGCTACGGAGATCCAAAAAATTGTCGGTGGTGACGTTGTTCATATCAAGGATGCGTATGGTGCTCCGGCGCTCGGGCCATCAGTTCGTGATCCCCTCGGCAAGTGGATTGAGCACTATGCCGTTATCAACGGATGGTACGGTATACGATGGGTTTACTGGGCGAACAGGCATGCCATTGAATGCGTATCGCGCTCAATGGGAGTATGGTGAGTATCTTTCGTTTACTCCGGTGGGGTGATGGATCATGAACGTCTCTGAGCTCTGCTTCCATCTTCGACGCCGGCGGCGGATGTACTTGCTAGATGATCGATTCGCTACGGCGGTCGCGTTCGTGGAGGGATATAATGCCGCGTTCGATGGCGTGCCGTTGGCGGGTTTCCGCGATTATGTCGCAGATCAGATTGTCGGTCACGGCTCCGCCCTTCATTGGTCCTACCTGATTGCTTCTACTAGGGCGACTGGCATTTTAGAGGGCGAGATTTCTCTTGACCGACTCCCGGCCGATTGTGAGGTTGGGCTAACGGACATGCTCGTCGATCTGTTGGAGCGATATCAGGAGGGGGTGCAAGAGCCGCGACCGTAACTGGATAGGTGTTCTCCCGACGGAGTGATGCCATCACCTTGGGGGTCGGTCTCGCTCCGTCGCGTGCTGAAGGTCGTAGTTGTGTGTCCCGGTTGATGTCAGATACTTAGCGTGTGCGTAAATGCATCGATGCCTTGTTGGTGGTGCACCGAGGTAGTCGACGGGCGGCGATGGGACGTGATCGAGCAGTCACCAGCTCGGTGTGATGGCCGCGGCCTGTCCGGTGCCTCGGCGCGTAGCGTCGTGGCGTCGATCCCCGGAACCACTGCGGAGCTCGTCCAGCGAAGAAATCGTCACGGCCTGTTGCAGCGCCGTGGCGGCTTCTCGCTTCTGCCGCTCCGTCGGGTGCCTGCGCGCGGGCCGAAGGTGTAGCGCGTGCGCGCGGCCCGGCCTTGGCCGGGCCGTTCTTGATCCTGTATGTGCTCGCCGGCACAACGCCCGTGTTAGTGCATAACGTAGGGGAGTGCCCGGTGACTGGACTACCTCACGGTGCGATGGGAGAAGCGGCGACTCGCCAGCGAATGGCAGCGGACGGCTTCACCAATGGTAACTAATCAGGTCGGTCGTTTCGGGCCGGTTTGATCTTGGTGGGGTTGTTGGGCAGGATGTCCGGGTGTCCGAGATGCCGTCCATCGTGGAGT